>CAZBSU010000054.1:0-10030 GCA_964494745.1 uncultured Planctomycetales bacterium
AACTTAACTTTAACTGTTTTAACTGTTTAAGTAGTATTTCAGGATCGACTAATTATTCTAAATATGTTGGAGGTGAATAACAAGGACTAATTCATTTTCCGGACTGAATCGGCCTTCGGGAAAAAACCATCCACCCCGAAACCAGGATGAAAAAAAGGCCGGCCAGGCCACTGAGTGCCAAACTTATATAAAAACTCCTGGGCCTGAATTGGAAGGTGACGGTATGGGGCCCGGGGCCAACGGCACAGGCCATAAAATGAAAGTTGGCCGGTTGGATCTCCACTCTTTTCCCGTCCACCAAGGCCCGCCAGCCGGGGTGATACGATTCATTGAATAAAAGAATTGCGGATTGGGCAGGATTGACTTTGGCCTGAACAAGGTCACTGGAAGGTTGGGTCATGGTCACGACATCGGCCGGCTTCGACCGCTGCCTGGATTCCACCCCATCGGGTGGATTTCCCAGCAGGACCGTTCGATGAAGATCAAATCCCGGATCTGTAAGCCGCTCCAGGACAGACTGGGAATCGGGATAAACCTCATAGTCATAATAAAGATTCATCCGCCCCAGGGCCGACGGCCTTTCGGAAAAGGTTGTTTCACTCTCGATGGTATAGCGGACGGCGGACAAATCAAGAAAACGCTGATCCTCGGCCATATCCGCCGGATAGATCAGAATCGTACCCTTGGGATAACCAAAATAATTAATAAAATCCGAGAACCGTTGTGACAAATAACCCAGCGTGCCGGTATAGCTCGGCAGGGAATAGATCACGTTCTTATTCGCATTCAGTCCTGCACGGTGCAGGGCATGAACACGATAATTGACCAAATCCATGCTGTTACGCAGTTCGGGGCGAATATCGGCGTAAGAAAAAGTCGCATTGTAATACGCCTCTTTGTGATAGAACGGCGCGGTAATGTTATCGAACCGCCCGTTAAACACCAGGAGATCCCCGACCAGAACCAATAAAATCAGCCCACGCAAAAGACCGGCCGGCAGGGCCCGGGTTTTATATAACGCAAACGCCCAGAACACAAACTGGCTGATCAAAAGGATCCTGACCAAAGCCAACATGTTGTCCAAGGCATAAACGCGCAGGCCTTCGGGCAAGGTCAAAATGCGACGAAAAACCGGATGCCCGAAAAGGCAAACCAGCACCAGTGGTATTAAAAGGACAAAAGCCATGATCCAAGGCGGATTCAGTCGTTGGCGCCGTTGCGGGGCGAATAACCCGTAAATGATCAAACCCGTTACCAAGATAGCCGCCATGCTCAAAAAAGGGATCCACCCCGCTTCGATCAGAAATTCTTTGCGGGGGATGGGCTTCACAAGGATCATCGTGCCGACAAATAAAAGCAGTGACCAAGTGAGGATGTTCAATACCCCGGTCAAACCCACCATAAAAACAGGGACATATTCTCGTGCCCGGGCCCGTATCCCAAGATAAATCGCTGGGATGGCCAAACCGGTTATTAGAACCCATCGGGTCAGGTCCGTGAGCTGAGGAAAAAGATAAGTCCAAAAAACAAAAATAACCGCCAGGACAAGGATAAGCAAGCCGATCAGTCGTTTTCCAAGGGTCTTAAGACGAAACCGGCCTAATTCAAGGGTACGGCCAGTGTGGCCGATCAAGGCACAAATACCGACGGGTAAAATGATGATATGATAACTGAAATGAAAGAACGGGAAAAAGAGAATGCATAACAATCCCCAAAAAGGCTGGATCAAAAGGCCTACGGCCAGGGCCCCTAAGGCATAAATCTTCCAAAACCGGTGCGGGCCGCGGACCGGGATCAGCAGACTGGCCAACAGCAGGACAGCCGGGATGATCCCGAAGTACATGAAAAAGGCATTTTGCGGATTCGACGGCATGTCCAGCTGACGGAAAATCAATTGCAGGTTAGGCGAAGTCAGGGCATTGAAACTGTCAGGCCCGAATCCTCCGGCTATCTCGGGGATGAAAAAACGGACAAACATGATCAGCCGGTCATGGATCGTGTAATAACCGCTGACGATCCGGTTGCTGTGCATGATCGCCTGCAGGCACGGGAGGATCCGCACCGCGCTTAAGGCCCACCCGGTCAAGACCGCGCCCGCGACCATCCTGCCCGGCCGGTCCCCGGCGACTGAAGGGTGACTCAGCAAGCGATAAACCGTGATCACCCCCAGGGCCAACAGGGCATAAAAAATAAACACGATATTCGCCGAGGTCATGATCATGTACACGGCCAGTGTTATGGCCATATAGTTCCAAACCCTCCGTCGCGACGGCATGGTCCACAAAAGATAAAGATAAAACGTCATGCCGAAATATAAAGATATCGTGGGATAGATACTTAAAGCGAAGATCAAAAACGAGCACAACTGATACGCGACTGAAGATACCAGGGCCCAGGTCCGGGAACGGATCTCATGCGCGAAGAAGCCATAGGCCAACAGGCCGGTCAGAAAGACTTCCAAAAACGTCTTGAACGTCACGGCCGTCATCAGGGCCTTATCCGGGACCAGGAAGAGCAGCCAATTCAGCGGATAATAGATCATGTTCCAATGACTGCTGAAAAAAGGTGTGCCGTTGTGAAAGAAAGGATTCCACAGCGACCAGGCACGAGTCCGGATCATCTCGGCGAACTTATGTTTGGAAAGGAAGACCAGCGGATAGATCTCGCCGAGATTATCGTAGCTGGAGACAAATATCTCCTGGCGCAGAATAAAGGGGATAAAGACAGCTGCCGCCAGAAGGAGATGGATCAGACCGGCGCTGAAGCCGTTGATCAGCCTCTCTTCCCTATTCACGCCGTCCAGGGAGCATCGCCCTTGTTCACACCGCCGGGCTAACCACCAGGCCACAAGCAGACTGGCGGCGATCATGACCAGATACCAAGGCAGGACGCTCAAAAGATACGCCATCCCGGCCTGTTTGAATTGCGGCGGGGAGATCCCGGAAGCACGTCGGCCGCTGGCCAGGATACCGCTGACCTTGAGTTGATGGAAAATCGTGCGCGGATCGTCCGCGTCATTGATCAAAATGCCGAACGGCCCGGTCGGGCCCTTGATCTTCAGCTCGGACAACAAATGTCCGCGGTAAAATAATTTGGCCTCAAACGGGCTTATTTCCAGCCGACCCTTGAACACGGCCGCCTGCGGCAGGGCATGCCGTTCGATCACCTGGGTTCCTTGGGGCGTTTTTCGGGCCCAAAAGACCGACTGGGTCGGCCGATGAAAATACAAAAAATGATATGTCTGGGGATCTTGATAGTGAAAGATAAGGCCGCAATCCCGCGGGTTTAGAAGATCGAAGGACAGGCGCGCCTCCCGCCAGGGGTCAATGGACAAAAGGAGATTATCGAGATGGCCCTGGGCCTCACGCCGGTATATCCCGGTTTCATTCTCGACCCAGGAGACCGTTTCTTGGATATTGAAAATCAGATAATTGACCTGCCGGGCCTGGCCGACAGAGAAGCGGTACGCGCCAAACAGGCCCAGGAGGACCACAAACGCGGCAGCACCGACCCAGGCCGGTTTTTTAGAGAGATTCGGGAGCATGGACCGAAGATTTCAACTTTCTGAATGAAAAATGCAAATGCCCAAAATAACTGAAAACACCCCGTATCGGAATAATGATCGCCGCCGCCAGGATCGGGGACAGATGCCCAAGTTCAACCAGCATCGGCATCCAGACAAAATCAAAGACCGCAATGACGGCATTCGTCATGCAAAAACGAATAAATTCGATAAAGATCTTTTTTCCCCGCACCGGCGTGCGAAACGTGATGTACTTATGGCATAAAAAGGCATTGAGATAAGCCAAGCCCAGCGATATGACCTGGGCCGATGTGTACGCGAAATATTGTACTTCAAAGAAAGGTTTCAGCAATAGATAAAAAAGCGCAAACGTCCCGAACCCAAAAACCGTGTTCCACCCCCCTACCATGATGAACCGGATCGGCTTGCCGTGTTTGTGATTCCAAAAACTTTTGATTCGTTCAAACAAAAATCTAATCCCTTCTTCCCCGACCTTCGGTATTCGGATCACGACATCTTCAAATGTTCATGCACTGCGAAGAGATTTTCGCATCTCTTCGAGTGCAACAGCACTGCTAGATATCATAAAATGATGCACCCGGGAACCCTCCTTCTCGGATAATCCGGGCGTCTCACCATCCCGGAAATCCGAGGAGGTTACAGGTTTTGCATATGTTAGGCGGTTCGCTGTTCGGATCCAAAAATTGTTGCCGCATTCGAACAAGGAGCGGGTGATTAAAGACGACATCGGGATCGTCCTCAAATATATTATTATGCGGCCCCGGCAATTTCGTGTCCATCCCGCAGCAAATCCCCATATTTCCGAGGCCGTCGACATTAATGCGCTGCCAAAGCTGAGGGCAGAGTTTCCGGTAAGGCGGTTTTTGAACGGCACTGGGCCACAGACAGAAATTCGGGAATTCTGACTCAACCCGTTGCTTGAAATCCACATAAGCCTGGTCGCCAACGGTAATGATCTCCTGCGGCCTGGGGTGCTTCCCCATCGGGCGGTAGATCCAAAATCGCAAACTCAGGCACCCCGAGCGATGTATGAAGCGCACCCGTTCCAGCAACCTTTCCGGCTCGTTCTCGAGGGCGCTTTTAAAAAGGATCATGCTGGCATGCACGGGAAAAATCCGATTGATTTCTTCCATATCCCTCTCCAAAACATCGCGATTTTCTTCGTAAAAAGAAACATTGATACGGCTGACACCGGCCTGCTTCACATCCCTAATGCGCCGGCTTAGCAGCAGACCGTTGGTGGAAAAATTGGTGAGATGTCCGCGCGAAGTCAAATAAGCGACAATGCGATCCAAATCCTCAACGAGCAAAGGCTCCCCGCCTTGCAGATCGACCAAGAGGCTATACGCCAGCAAGGGGTTCGAGAAAAGCTCTTTGATGCGTTTCAAACCCACTTCACTGGCACGCCAATCGTTTTCCTTTTCTTCGAGCAGCTTGGATACCGAGCAATGATTGCACGAAAGGTTGCAGCGCAGGGTCACCCATACGGACGCGATCTGGGGGGCATAACGGCGGACCGCGGTCTTTGCCCGACGGGGAAGGGCGCGGTATTTTAGGTAATTATATAATAACGGCCATGCGCGTCCGGAACGTAACCGGGTCAACATTTCCCTGTAATAAGCGCCGCGTTTGCTCATCCCCCCTCCTCGCTCTCCCGGCGCATACCGAACACCGTGATAATATCATGCAAATTTTTATATATCTTCCGCCGGCCTAGCCAGGTTCCGTCCAAGGCCCGATAAAAACGATAAAAAAGGCCCTTCCTTTCGCGCCAGCACAGACGATAAAAAACCGTGCTTAGGAAAAGGACGTGGCCTATATGCATGGAGGCGGCCAGATCGAATCCCGCGCGGTCAAGAGCCGTCATCAAAGAACGGCGATCGTAATAAAACAAATGCAGCGGCGGCAAAAAGGCATAAAAGTTTTTTCCGGTCATCTTCGCATAAAGGCAGGAAAAGTCATGGACCTTGATCACGATAAGCCCGTTGGCCTTAAGCAGCCGGCGGCATTTTTTTAAAACGCCTACGGGGTCAGCCATATGATCAAACACATCCTGTAGGGTGATGCAGTCAAAAAGAAACCCTTCCGGGGCTTGGTAATCCTCGAAGGCCCCCAAAAAAATATGATCGCCGTATTTTTCGGCGGCCACCCGCCCGTGGGTGATGGACCGTTCTATGCCGTAGCGGTCAAACCCGTCCATGACATCCAAAAAAAGACCGGTGTTGCACCCGATGTCCAGGACAGCGCCCCGCGGCATTCTTTGACGGATCATGGCCGCCAGACGACGGTAATAATATTTCAGATTATCGGTATTGTCCTGATCCGTATAAACGCAGGTATCAGGGGCATTCAGCTCAATAAGCTCTTTATTGTAATACCTGTCAAGATCCTCCTGCGTGAGCCGCTCGCGGACAAACATCAACCGGCAAAAGCGGCATAAAGCGATATGATAGCCTTTGATAACATATTTCTCCGTCAAATCCCGGCACTGACAGACAGGACATCGGGAATGATAGTTCGTGGTTTCCATATTCATCGGACCTTTACCGGAAGGCCTCCGAGACGAAACATTCATAAAAATTGTTTGTATATTTCATGATAGGTTAACAAGTCCTCCGGGCAACGGTCGTGCCACTTCAAATAACCGCGACTGTCAGGCGCCATTCCCGAATTGGCAGGTTCAAAATCCCTTGAGAGATAACATTTGTAAAGGATCGATATAAAATGCCCCCTAATGGTTCGGTCGGGCAGGATGATTTGATTGAGGGCGATCGGCTCCGGGTCAAACCGCACCTGGGTCCCGATCTCCGTTTCCGCGACTTTTTGAATCCGGGCCTCCAGAGATTCCTGGAACCGGACGATTCCGCCCGGAACGTGCCAGCCCTTTCCGGTGAAGCGATCGTCGCGCCAGGCCAAAAGCGTGCGCCCTCTATCGTCTTTAACCAAAAGATCGACGTTAATAAGAGGCGTGGTCCGGCTGATATACTCAAAAACCTCTTCCGGCAATCCTTCGGAAGGATGAGGGACGTAGTCATCGAGTTTCTTAATCGCGTCGACGATATTCATTCGGGTTTCCGTTCTAGGGCAACGAGGTATCGCCCCCTTTGCAGCGGTTGATAATGCATCTGCAAATAGTCCAGACACTCTTTCAAAGTCGTGTAATGAAGATAAAAAATGCCCGGCAGATTCCCGTTGATCAATCTGCTCTCGATAAATACATACCTGGGCTCGGCTCCGGTCAAACGGTCCATCATGCGCTGAAATAATCGCGGCGTGATCAGTTTCCACCCGCCGAAGGTGCGCACCGGCATCGCCCGGGAATGCATGAGATTAAACGTGTAAAAGAAAGGCTTACGGTCCGCCGCGATCAAAGTCGCCACCTCGAAACTACCGAAAAGACACACACTTTCATCCGCCGATGTAAGCCGCCGGATCAAATCGACATCCTGATCAGATATAAATTCAGCCGCCATCCTTTTCTTATAACCGGCGTCTTCTTCCGTGGGCCTGCGGAAAAAACCTGGATAAGCAAGAAAGGAATGTGTGGTTAAAAGCGCCCAAACGCCTGCCACGACAAAAACCACTCCCAGACGCTGGCGGGTTCTCATCGTGAGCACACCCCAAAACTGTCCCGTCCAAAAAATCAGGATCAGGACAAACGGAATCCCGACCGTACAGTAGGCCATCGAGACGGACCGCAGCACATAATAATGATACAGGCACAGCCCGTACACGGCCAAGACCGAAGCCAGCAGTGACTCGCGGTTTATTTTTCTCTTGTCGACAAGGGCAGGAACGCTGAGAAGGGTTATCATATATGTTACGGCTACGACGATCGCCATAAAAAAATGAAAAAAATGACCTCTGGAAAGATTGTCGAGCACCGGAACCGCGTGTAAGCCACCGGTGACGAATGCAATCATTTCAAAAGAATTGCACCAGAAGGTGTTTGAAAAAACCGCGGGGCCGACGGCCAGGAATAAAAGGAGAATATCAACAACGAGGGGGCTTATCATGCCCGCGGAAATAAATACGAGGTCCGCCGGTCTTTGATAAACCATGGCCCGCGTCTCGGGGAAGAGACAGAGAAAAAACAGATAAGACCAGAAAGCCGCCAGCAGATATAAACCCGTGCCGGTGACGTGAAAAATCGCCAGCCCTACGGCCGCGCCGGCCGCAAAAACCCAAAAACGTTTTTGCGTCCGCAAATGATAAAGCAGCAGGATGAAAAAAAAGATGTCAAAAAAATGCCGGACGGCCGTATTCATCGGGAATTGCAGGATAAAACTACCGGGGCCGTAGATAAACATCTGAAATTTGATGACTAAAAGAATCCCGGCCACGGCGAGTGCCATATTCCGAAGCCAGCGACGCAGAAAAAAATAGACCATAATATAATAAAAAATAATCAACAAAACAAAAATCTGCATGACGCTTGTGTAAGAAAAACCACCGAAAAAACGGCTTAATCCCGCGACGATGTTCGGCATACCTACGCCATATTGGCTGTAATGGTCCACGTTTAAAGCCCCCCCCTTGTACGCGGCCCATCCCGGAGCCATGACGAAAGCATCCCAATGGTGAAAACCATCCCCGGCATATATTTTCGTAACAACTCTGTCTATATCAGGGATAAAGAGGGCCAGGGCAATCAATAAGCAGACAATAATATCCATCAACCGACGTTGGCCAATCGTCATCCGCCAACGGCCCAAAATATCCCCGACCTTGAATAAAGACCGGTTGAAATATTTCCAGAAAATTTTTGAAAAAAAAGCAAAAATAGCCGTAAAACGAAAGGCATAAATCGCCATGTCTGGTTTATCGTAGAGAAAAATCTTGAACGCCGTAAAACATATCGCCAGCAAAAGACAGGCCTGCGTCAAGCCATACCGTTTGAGTTGCCATCCCAAAGCAGGATCCGCCAGTCGGCGGCGAAAAAAACCGATCAAGCCAATCTGGATAAAGACCGCGCTAAGAACGAAAATCCGATAAATCGCCGTATCCCGCTCCGGGTGAACTCTATCTTGGTAAATCGGATAGACAACATCCAATCCGGCTTTAAGCGGCACCTTACTGGAGATCCAACCGGCGACGATCAAGATAAAGAAACTCTCAATCACCGCAACCAGGGTTATCCAAAAAAGATTTTTTTGTTCATGATCAAACTCGAAAGTCATAAGCCTTCCTGGCTAAAAGACACTATCCGTGCTATCGCCTTCCGTCCCATCCGTTAACCGAATCTCTGACGCAAAACCCTCAGTTCAATATTGAGATGCAACTTGTCGTGTTTCCATCCCGGCTGCGGAGGCGTGATGCCCTCCTTCCTAAGCTGCTCCAACCGCAAAAGGTCACTTGCGGCCGCCTGCTGGCGGCCGATCTTGCGAAAACTCAAACCCCGGTAATAATAAGCATCCAGGGCATGCGGTTCCAAAGTGATGGCCTTGGTCAAATACCCGAGCGCCTCCTGGTACTGCCCCAGCATATAAGCGGCCTGTCCCGCCTTGGCATACAATTCCCAACTTTTTTTCTGCGTCCGCAAACCCTGACTAGCCAGAGAGAGAACCCGGTTGTATTCCCCGGAACGGGAATAAATATCGGTCAGCCTCAAGATGAGATTCCGCTCGTCCTTTTCGGCCCTCTGAATCAAAGCCATGGCCACAAAATTCAGTTCATCCCCCTGATATTGCTGAAACACCTCGACTATCTGGACAAAATACGTGACCGAGTCATTGATATAATTCAAGGCCGTCAAAAAAGAGTCCAACGCTTTTTGAGCCTTCCCCTGATGATAATAAATCAATCCGAGATCGTAGTGGTACATATAAAACCGAGGCTCCAGATCAATGGCCGCTTGATAGGACCGGATCGCCGCCTCATCATTTCCCAGATAATAATAACAAAATCCCAAGTCGCCATAATAAAGGCTGTTGTCACGGGCATAGCGCTGCAATCCCTGATAATACCGCAGGGCCCAACGCAAGGTATCCCGGTCCAGAGGCTTATCGTTGTCGAGAAATTCCTGCAGGTGATATTCGACATCCTTGAGGACATTCATCCGATTTAAGTACGCCTGATGATGGTCGATGAGAAACATCAGCCCGATCACGATCACGATATAAAGCCACCCGCAGTGATTCCAGAAAGTTTTCGTGAATAGAATATCTTTTAACTTCATCATATTGTCATGATACGGGTAAGGGGCCCGGGTTGGCCTTTCTTATGCCAGCCACAACCAGCCCTATAGACCAGCAATAAAACAAAACCAAAATGCCCCAAGGCAGCCATGTCCCTCCGGGAGGATCGAAGCGGAAAAGGATTTCGTGCCGGCCGGCCGGAATCACGATCCCTTTGAAGGCCAAATTGGTTCGGTATATCGGGACGTGGATACCATCAACCCAGGCCATCCAATCCGGATGATAGGCATCGTTATACACCAGGATTCGATCCCGGTCCGATGCGATCTCGAAACGAAGCTCGTTGGGG
>CAZBSU010000055.1:0-9966 GCA_964494745.1 uncultured Planctomycetales bacterium
AAAATTTTTTTGACATCATTCGTGACAAGTGTTACAATTTCTGTGAAATTAATCACAAACAGAGATCATGAACGTAGAAAATAAGAAGCATATACCGGAAAGCACGATTTCCCGTTTGAATCTTTATTTACGGGAAGTTACGATTTTGAATAATTTGAAGATCCCCCGGATCTCTTCAGCTGACCTGGGTGAGCGCACCAATTTAAGCGACGCCCAAATCCGCAAAGATCTCAATTACTTCGGCAGTTTTGGTAAGACCGGCTCCGGGTATGCCGTGCCTGAACTGGTCAAATCGCTGCGCAAGATCCTGGGCCGGGAGGAATCCTGGAATATTGCTGTTGTGGGGGCCGGCTCGCTGGGTTCGGCCTTCATGAAATACCCTGGATTTAACAAAGAGAATTTGCACCTGATCGCGGCCTTTGATGATGATCCGGCCAAGGTCGGACAGAAGATCAATAATATCCCGATCCATGATATCGCCGAGATCAGGCCGGTCCTGCAGGAAAAAAAGATCGCGATCTGTGTCATCACCGTCCCGGCGCAAAACAGCCAGGCTGTTGTCGACGAGGCGGTCGCCGCCGGGATAAAATGTCTCCTGAATTTCGCTCCGGTGGCCTTGAACGCGCCCGATGACGTGATCGTGCGCAACGTGGATCTGTCCGGGGAGCTTGAGATCTTAACGTATTTTTTAGTCCACTAATCCACTGATTGAAGGAGGATTCACATGGCAAAGATTGTTATGGTTGATGATGATGTCGATTTCGTCAAGGCCATTCAGGTTTTTTTGGAAAGCAAAGGGCATGCCGTCGTTGCCGCCCACAACGTTGTCGACGGGGAGAAGCTGATCAAGGATGAGAATCCCGATGTCGTTCTGCTTGATATCATGATGGAGAGTCCGGATGACGGGATTGCGTTGGCGCAAAAATTGCGCAAAGAAGATATCCAGACCCCGTTGGTGATGCTGAGCGGGATCAGCAGCGTCACGGGATATCAGTATGGTCCATGCGACTCGGTCTTGCCGTGTACGGATTTCCTGTCCAAACCGGTAACCCCCCAGGCCTTGATGGAGAAGGTCGACGCGCTTTTGAAGAAATAAATGTTTCAACCAAGAGGAGTTTTTCATGAAACAATGTTCGGTTAGCAAGAAGATTATCAAAGACGGCCGGGAGGTCATTGTTTGCGACGAGACCCGGTCTCAGCTTTTATCCGTGCTGCAGGGGGTCCAAAAAGAGCAGGGATTTATTTCCGAGGAAACCATGCAGGATGTGGCCCGGCAGTTTGATATTCACCCGGTGGAAGTCCATTCCGTGGTCACGTTTTATTCGTTTTTGACCACCAAGAAAGAAGGGCGTCATGTCATTCGTGTTTCGACCTGTGCCAGCTGTGAATGTGCCGGCAGCGCTAACGTGATCACCGCCTTGGAGCAGGCCCTGGGGATCAAGGCCGGTCAGACGAGTTCTGACGGGGAATGGACGTTGACAAAAACCAGTTGTCTTGGGATGTGTGACCATGCCCCGGCGGCTTTGGTGGACGGCCGTTTGGTGGGCGGATTGGCCCCGGACAAGGTGGCTCATCTGATCCAGGAGATGAAACAGGGCAAATCCCCGTTGACCGGCGAATATCAGCCGGCAAAAGAAAAAAGGCAGGGGGAGGTCCTTTTTAGCGAGATCGCGCCTTACGCCGGACTGAAAAAGGCCTTGGAGATCGGGCGCAGTGCTGTTTTGGATGAGGTGCGCAACTCCGGGATCAAGGGCCGCGGCGGCGCCGGTTTCCCAGTCGGGGTGAAATGGAATCTGGCCGCGAGCGCGCAGTCGGACGATAAATATGTCGTGTGCAATGCGGACGAAGGCGAGCCCGGGACCTTCAAGGATCGGGTGCTTTTAACCGAATATGCCTGTCAGGTCTTTGAAGGCATGGCTATCGCGGGTTTTGCGATCGGCGCGAATCAGGGCCTGATGTACTTGCGCGGGGAGTATGCCGCTTTTGTCCCCGAACTGGAAAAGGCTATCGAGAAGATGCGCAAAGATAATGCCTTGGGATTGAATATCATGGGTAAGGGATTTGATTTTAATATTGAGATTCGTCTGGGCAGCGGGGCGTATGTGTGCGGCGAGGAAACCGCCCTGATTGAATCATTGGAAGGTTACCGAGGAGAACCGCGCAACCGGCCGCCTTTCCCGGTGAACACCGGTTACATGGGGCATGCCACGGTGGTCAATAATGTGGAAACATCGGTCGCGGTCGTGCCTATTATCGCTTACGGGGCGGATAAGCTCAAGAAGCTCGGCACGGAGAAATCAACCGGGACTAAGCTTATCAGTGTCTCCGGGGATTGCCGCAAGCCCGGGGTGTATGAAATACCTTTTGGGACAAGCATCAACGCTATTTTAAAGATGGTGGAAGCGGAAAATCCTAAGGCCGTTCAAGTCGGCGGCGCTTCCGGCACATGTGTGGGTTCTAAGGATTTTAACCGCGCCATAGCTTACGAAGACCTGTCCACCGGCGGTTCGGTCATGGTGTTCAATCAGGAGCGTGACATGCTGGCCGTCGCCTGGAATTTCCTGAAATTTTTTGAGGAAGAATCCTGCGGTCAATGCACGCCTTGCCGGGAGGGTATCCCCGTCCTTCTGGAGATGCACGCCAAGATCAAAAACGGCACTTTTTCTGAAGGCGACCGTCTCAAACTGGCTTCGTTGGCCGAGACCATGCAATTGGCGTCCAAATGCGGTCTGGGCCAGTCGAGCCCGAATGCCTTTTTAGCCATTATTGAGAATTTTACTTAATCTAAAGGAGTTAAACACATGATTCATAAACCGTTCAGCAAAGAAACATCCCGCGCCCCGATCAGCCAGCGTTCGCAGCAAGTGGATGAGGCGGATTCTCAGGCTCTCGGCGCTACGGTTAAGGTCACGATCGACCATACGGAGGTCACGGTCCCCATGGGCACCACGATCCTGGAGGCCGCACGCAGCGTCGGCATCCGGATCCCGACGCTCTGCCATCATGACGATTTATGTCTGGCCGGGGTCTGCCGGGTCTGTATCGTCGAGGTCGAAGGCCAGCGCACCCTGCAGGCCTCCTGCTCATATCCGGTATTTCAAAACACCAAGGTGCGGACGACCTCGCCGCGGGTGCGCCGCGCACGCAAAAATATCATCCAGTTGCTTTTGAAACGTCATTACGGAGAGTGTTATACCTGCAAAAAGAACGGCAACTGCGAACTGCAGGCCCTGGCCGAGGAATACGGCGTGAAGGAGTATCTTTTCGGTCATATTCAAAAGCCGCGTTTTGAAGTGGATGAGTCGAGTTATTCGGTCGTGCGCGACATGGATAAATGCATCCTGTGCAAACGGTGCGTGCGCAGCTGTATCGATCTCCAGGAGGTCGGCGTCCTGGAAGCTATTAACCGCGGGGCAGATACCAAGATCGCCACTTTTATGGATAAGCCTATGGCAGATGTCATCTGCATCAACTGCGGCCAGTGCATCAATCGTTGCCCGACCGGGGCCCTGCGCGAAAAGGATGATATCGAAAAAATCTGGGAGGCTATCGATGACCCGGAAAAGCACGTGATTATTCAGACGGCGCCCTCACCGCGGGCCGCGATCGGCGAAGAGTTCGGTCTGCCGACCGGCACGTCCGTGACCAAGAAGCTCAATACCGCGATCAAGCGCATGGGTTTCGACAAGGTCTTTGACACGAATTTTGCCGCCGACTTGACCATCATGGAAGAGGGCACGGAACTCTTGCTGCGGCTCAAAAAGGTCTTGGTGGAGAAGGACATGAATACCAAATTGCCGCAATTTACATCCTGTTCTCCGGGGTGGGTCAAATTCATCGAGCATTATTATCCCGAGAAACTGGATCATGTCTCGACGGCCAAAAGCCCACAGCAGATGTTCGGGGTCATCGTCAAGACCTGGTATGCCGAGCGGAATAATATCGATCCGAAGAATATCGTCAGCGTCTCTTTGATGCCCTGCACGGCCAAAAAGTTTGAATGCCAGCGGCCCGAGATGGGGGATTCCGGCTTGCAGGATGTGGATTATGCCGTGACCACCCGGGAATTGGCGAAAATGATTAAGGAAGCCGGTTTGGATCTGCCGAACTTGCCGGATTCGGATTTCGATGATCCGTTGGGGATCGGGTCCGGGGCCGCGCTGATTTTCGGCACGACCGGCGGGGTTATGGAGGCGGCCATCCGTACCGCTTATGAGATCGTGACCGGCGAGCAGGTCCCTTTCGAGAATCTGCGGATCGAACCGGTGCGCGGGATGGAAGGCATTCGTAAGGCCGAGCTCCCGATCAAAAAAGCGGTCGACGATTGGAAGTTTTTGGAAGGCGCCACGCTGAAGGTTATGGTCGGCCACGGCACAGCCAATGCGAAAAAGATCATGGAAATGCTGTGCGCCGGAGAACTCAATGATTATCATTTTATCGAGATCATGGCCTGTCCGGGCGGATGTCTGGGCGGCGGAGGGCAACCGATACCGACCACTCCGGCGATCCGTGAGGCGAGGGCCAAGGCGATTTACGCCGAAGACGAATCTTTGGAATACCGCAAATCGCACGACAACCCGATCGTTAAAAGGATCTATGAAGAGTTTTTCACCGAAGGCCCCTGCAGCGAAAGAAGCCATAAGCTTTTGCACACGCATTACCTGGGCCGCGGAAGAAAAATTGATGCCAAACAAAAAGAGATGAATGCCCAGAAGGTGAAACCGGAAGTTCCTGCCCATCACTGAGCGGCCGGGAACACGCAAAAGGAGGCTTGCATGACCTACACGCCGAAACAAACTCTGGACGAATTCAACCGGTTGATGACGGACATTCGCAAGACCATCCCTGAGCAATATGATGCGTTTATCGGGGAAAAAGAAACACTGACCAAGGACGGTAAGCTGCCGGCCAAGACCAAGTGGCTTTTGGTTTTGGTGGCCAGTGTTACGCAACGCTGTCCGGTCTGCATCCCCCGCGCGGTCCGGCATTGCCTGGAAGCGGGCTGGTCCAAGGAAGAGATGCTGGAGGCGTGCATGACCGCCGTGTTGATCGGCGGCTCGAGCGTGATGACCTATGTAACGCTCGTCGATAAGAGTATCGAAGAATTGAAAAGTTAGAAAAGTAATTACGTTTACCTGCGGTTGAGGATCGATTCTGAGGCCAAGGGCATAAAGAGATCGGACCCCGATCCTGCCGCAGGTAACGTTCAGGATCGGGGTTTTTTGTTGGGTGATCTGAATAAGGCATTGGGATTTCTTCAAGCGTACAATCAGAAATTTTTTGGCAAATGTTTGTGAGGGTTTGCGGCGACTGAGCAACCGAGCGATTTTTCGGTTAGCGAAGGAGCCGCAAACCGAAACAAACGGCAAAAAATTTCGTGCGCGAAGAAATCCCAATGACATATTCATGTAAAGCGACAAGGAGACAATGCATGGATAAACGTTTGGGATTTGTCGGGATTATTATCGAGGATCGGAATAAGTCTGCGGCGCCGGTGAACAAGGTCCTGTCTGATTTCGGCGAGGCGATCATCGCCCGGGTCGGTCTGCCGTATCATGAAAAGCACTGCAACGTGATCACGCTGATCGTGGATGCGACCACCGACGAGATGGGCAGCCTGACCGGGCAGCTGGGCAAGCTTCCAGGCGTCTCGGTCAAATCCGCGCTCAGCAAGCCGCGCTAGGGATTATTGATATATGCCTAATGGTGGGCGGCGTCAAGGAAAACATGGTCGGTTAAAACAGCCCTTGCGTTCCCGTCTTTCCCTAGTATTTTATTTTTTAAGGAAAGACGGGGCGCTGCGGAATTCGCCGCCCATGCTTTCCTTGACACCGCTTGAAAAAACGCTTCGCAGATATCATTAGGGGTCGTGAATGGAGAAACGGATAGAAAAAGATTTGTTGGGAGAACGGCAGGTGCCGGCGGACGCGCTGTGGGGGATTCATGCCCTGCGGGCGAAGGAAAATTTTACGCTCAGCGGATATCCGGTTGAGGGAGGATTGATCAAGGCCTACGCTTACGCCAAAAAGGCCTGCGCGCTGGTGAACCGTGACCTTAGATCCCTGGCCGATGATAAGGCGGATGCGATTATCCGGGCCTGTGACGAGTTGATCGCCGGTCAACATCAGGATTCCGTGATCGTCGATGCCCTGGCGGGCGGGGCCGGGACTTCCTTGAACATGAATGTCAACGAGGTCATTGCCAACCGCGCCTTGCAGATTTTAGGGAAAAAGCGGGGACGTATGATGTCATTAGTCCGCTGGATGATGTGAACAAACATCAGTCCACCAATGACACGTTCCCGACGGCCGTTAAGGTGGCGGCGCTTTTTGCTTTGAAGGATTTGGAGGACCGGCTGACGACCTTGCACCGCATCTGCCAGGATAAAGAAAAAGAATTCCGGGATATCGTCAAGATCGGACGCACCGAGATGCAGGCTGCGGTCCCTATCACCTTAGGGGTCGAATTTTCGGGTTATGCGGAAAGTTTTGCCCAGGGCCGCTGGCGGGTGTTTAAGGCCCGGGAACGGTTGCGCATGATCAATCTCGGCGGCACCGCGGTCGGCACGGGCCTAGGCGCGCCGCGGGAATATATCTTCGCGGTCACGGATGCATTGGAGAACCTGACCGGATTGAATGTCTGCCGCGCCGAGAATTTGGTCTATCCCACGCAAAGCTGCGACAGCTTTTGCGAGGCCGCCGGCATTCTCAAGACCTGCGCGGTGAACCTGATGAAGGTGGCCCGCGATTTGCGCTTGCTGGCAACGTTGGGGGAAATCGAATTGCCGGCGCTTCAGGCCGGATCATCCATCATGCCGGGGAAGGTCAACCCGGTGATCTGTGAAGCCGTGATCCAGGCGTCACTGCGATGCCTGGCCGACGACGGGGTGATCAATCAGGCCGCGGGCCTGGGGACGCTGGAGATCAATGAATTTATGCCCCTGATCGCGGTCAGTCTTTTGGAGATGCTGCAACTGTTGACGCAAGGCGCGCATATGCTTGGCGAGCAAATTGCCGGAATAACCGACAAGGCGGATGTTTGCCAGAAGACGGTCGATGCCAGCCCGGTTATCATGACGGCCTTTGTCCCGATGTTAGGCTATGAGAAGGTTTTGGACTTGGTCACCCGGTATCAGGCCTTGCCCATGGATGGACGAATGACGGTGCGCGAGTTTTTAAATGCCGAGATCGGAGAGCAGGCTGTAAACGACGTTTTATCGCCGGCGAACTTGACCCGTTTGGGATTTGATTCGGATATGTGGACTAATTCTATTTAAAATGGATGTGTGGGAGGGCAGGGTAAGTCCTTCCATGCGAGTTCCGCAGCCGCTGCCTTTGGTAAAAGGCAGCGGCGAGGACTGTCTGAGCAGGGAAGGACTTACCCTGCCCTCCCTATTATGAGGTAATGAGATGAACACAACACCGAAATCCAACCGTTTTCATATCGCCTTGTTCGGCCGCACGAACGTGGGCAAGTCTAGCTTTTTGAATTACCTCGTCGGTCAGGATATCTCGATCACTTCGGATATCGCCGGCACGACCACGGATGTTGTGGAAAAGCCCATGGAGCTTCTGCCGCTGGGTCCGGTGTTGTTTTTGGATACGGCCGGGTTGGGTGATACCTCCGCCTTATCGGATAAACGCCTGGCAAAGACACAGAAGATCTTTGAACGCAATGATGTGATCCTGTTGGTCGTCGAGGCCGGTATCTGGACCGAATACGAGGACAGTGTGCTGGCACGCGCGCACGAACAGAAAGTGCCGATGGCCGTCGTGATCAATAAGTCGGACCTGAAATACCCGGATGAAAGTTTTTTGACAGAGGTCCGCGACAAAGCCGGGCATTATTTGATCTGTCATTCCACGGATCTTTCCGGTCGGGAAAAATCCCTGGAAGAATTGAAGCGAATCCTTAAGGCGATTGTTCCGCCGGAGCTGCTGCGCGATCCGTTTTTGATTTCGGATTTGCTCAAGGCCGGGCAGACCGCCGTTTTGGTCGTGCCGATCGACCTGGAAGCACCCAAGGGCCGTCTGATCCTTCCGCAGGTCCAGACCATCCGGGATATCCTGGATTCGGACGCAATAGCGGTGATCGTTAAAGAGCGGGAATTGCCCGCGGTTTTAAGCGATTTGAAAACGAAGCCAGCGATCGTGGTGTGTGATTCCCAGGCGGTCCTGAAAGTCGCGGCCGACACACCGCCGTCCATCCCGATGACCACGTTTTCGATTTTATTCAGCCGGCTCAAAGGCGATATCGTAACCCTGGCACGCGGGGCGGCGGCGATCGATCATTTGAGGCCGGGCAGCCGCGTGTTGATCGCCGAGGCCTGCACGCATCATCCGATCGGCGACGATATCGGCCGGGTTAAGATCCCGCGCTGGCTGCGCCAGTATCTGGGCTTCAGCCCGGAAGTCAACGTGTTCGCGGGCCGGGATTATCCCTCGGACCTGGATCAATATGACCTGGTGGTCCATTGCGGGGCGTGCATGTTCAACCGCCGGCAGATGATCACGCGGCTGGAGGAATCCCGGCGGCATCAGGTCCCGATCACCAACTACGGGATTTGTATCTCCGTGCTTCAGGGGGTTATTGAAAGAACTTTGGCGCCTTTCCCTCAGGCGCTCTTGGCATACCAACAGGGAAAAAAGAAGGGGGTTTCCCATGCATAAAGCCGTGATGAATGTTGATGAATGGGCCAAGGCCGTCATCAAGCCTGAACAGGTCGAGAAGTATATGTCCGACGGCAAGGATTTTATTAATGATGAATGGATCATTCAAGCATTGCAGCGGAACAAGGATCCCGATCCGCAGCGTGTGCGCGATATCCTCGCGAAATCCATGACGATCGAGGCGTTGAGCCTGGATGATACCGCCGCCTTACTGAACGTCGAGGAGAGGGATTTGCTCGAGGAGATGCGTCAGACCGCGCTCAAGGTCAAGCTCAAGGTTTATGATAACCGCATCGTGACCTTCGCGCCGCTGTATATGGGCAATAAGTGCGTGAATAACTGTCTGTATTGCGGTTTCCGGCGGGATAACAAGACCGCCGAGCGGAAGGTCTTGTCCATGGATGAGATCCGAAAGGAGACCGAGGTCCTGGCCGGCCGGATCGGGCATAAACGCCTGATCGTGGTTTACGGCGAGCATCCCCAAACCGATATCGATTATATGACTGAATCGCTGAAGACGATCTATGACGTCAAGGTCAAGACCAAAATGGGTTTCGGTCAGATCCGGAGGGTGAATGTCAATGCCGCGCCGATGTCGGTCGAGGATTTGCGCAAACTGCATGAAGCCGGCATCGGCACATATCAGGTTTTTCAGGAGACCTATCACCACGACACCTACCGCAAACTGCATCCGGCTAACACGATCAAGGGGAATTATGCCTGGCGGCTCTACGCCATGCACCGAGCCTTTGAGGCCGGGATTGATGATGTCGGTCTCGGCGCGTTATTCGGGCTCTATGACTGGCGGTTTGAGGTCATGGGGCTGCTCGCGCATGCGCATGAGCTGGAAAAACGTTTCGGTATCGGACCGCACACGATCTCTTTCCCGCGCATGGAACCCGCGGACAACGCGCCCTTGACGACGCGCTCCGCTTCCCGGGTTAGCGACGAGGATTTTAAGCGCCTGATGGTCGTGATCCGTTTGAGCGTGCCGTATACCGGGATGATCATCACGGCCCGTGAAACGCCGGCGATGCGGCGCCAGGCCTTTTTGTTCGGCTGCACCCAGACCGACGCCTCGACCCGGATCGGCATCGGCGCCTACAGCCGGGAATTATCCGAGCAGGAGAAAAACCGCCAGCAGTTTTTTCTTGGGGACACCCGTTCGTTGGACGAGGTGATCCGTGAATACGCCGAGCTCGGCTATATCACGTCCTTTTGCACCGCCGGTTACCGCTGCGGCCGCACCGGCGAGTGCATCATGAATCTTCTCAAGACCGGGCAGGAGGGCGTGTTC
>CAZBSU010000056.1:0-9925 GCA_964494745.1 uncultured Planctomycetales bacterium
CATATGCGCGGAGCCCGAAACGTCCCCCGGAGCCCAACGGTGCAAAAAAGCAAATCGCGTGCCGGACGGGTTCCAGATCATGTGCTCCAGCCAATGGTAGCAGTTTTTCATATCGTCGCGGGGGTGAAGGGCCGCCATATCAGCGGTGCTGACCAGCAACCGAACGTCCCCGCTTTCCAGGTCGACACGGAAAATGCCGTCTTCCCGATCGATGAATACGTCCCAGCGCTTGTTATAAATCCCCTGATAGTTATATCCCTCCCGGCAGAATGCCAGGTGTTCATAATTAACGGCCAGCGCAAATTCCCCCGATGGATGCACCGCGTAGATGGGAAACGGCAGCGTCCGGGCCGTCCGGTCAACGGTATCATAAATCACGGAAAGAAAACCCTTCTCCCCTCTTTGATTGAAAATGAAACGTCTCCCGTCGGGCAGCCATTGCAGCATGGCTCCCTGCTGCCAGTTAAAGGCGCGGGTCTGACCGCAGACGACAAACGCCCGCCGGTCAACATCCCAAAATCCCAGGTCGCAGGAATCGGCCGGGGTGATGGCGCGGCCGTCGAAAAAAGCCCGATGACACAGCAATTTTCCGCCCCGCAAAGGCGGATGGTAATAATACCCCGCAAAATGACTGGCGTCAGCCGGGCCACGCGTCGCAGACGTGATTTTGCACTGGCCGCTCAATAAACAAAGTTTTCTTTCATCCGTCATTCAGATGGCTCCCGATCTTTTGGTAATCGCAGATCCCGGCATAAAAATTCGGCAGATACACTTTTCTTTCCACTTCAAAAGGCAGCACATACCGGTGAAAGACCATCTCGGTATCCGGCCGCCGCACGTCATGCATGGCCAACACCCCGCCGGCACGCATCTTCGGCAAATAATGCCTCAAGTCGGCTCTGGCCCCCTCCCAGGAATGATCCCCGTCCAAAAACAGGAAATCCAATGATGCCGGGACCCGGTCGGAAACCTCGCCGGAAAATCCCCGTATGACTTTGATGCGATTCTGATATTTCCGTGTATTTTTTTCAAAAACCGGAAAAACATCCTCCCGGGCTTCGGCCGTCGCGTCATTATAAAACGTATCCACGCAATACAATCTTTGGTTCCCGCGCATCCCGGCCGCCAGGCACATGCTGGATGCCCCGTGGAAACTGCCGATCTCCAGGGCGACCGCATCGTCCGGCAGTCCCCGCGCCAGACGGTACAAACAATACTCTTCCGCTTTTTTCACCTGCGTATAGACCGCCGCGACTTCCTGCGGGAACCCTTTATCCCGGAAACGGCTCAGAAACCAGGCCCCGGTATAAAAGCTGTGCCAATACCGCCGGCACAGATAATCCCGGGTCAGGTATCTTTGGAAAAAATTCACAGCCACGCCTTCCGCTGATCCGTGTCCGGCAGGTCGAATTTATACCGGCCGGACATGACCTGTTGGATGATGTCGAAAAAATTCTCATTGATCGCTTCAAGGCCGGCCAGACGAACGGCGCGTTCACGCGCCCGGCGGCCATAAGCCTCCCGTTGTCCCTGGTCGCGGATATACAGGTTCAGGGCATCCGCCAAGGCCGGAGCGTCACCTTCCCGGACGATCAGGCCCGCGTCCTGGATAATATGAGGAATCGCCGCGGAATCCGATCCCACAACGGCCACGCCGCAGGACATGGCCTGAACGAGGGAATTGGGAAACGTATCGAGCCAATACGGTCGCGTCCGGGACCCGATCGCAAAACAATCCATGGCCCTCAGGTGCCGGGCGACTTCCGTCTGCGCAACGGCCCCGGCAAAAACCAGCCGGTCATCCCATCCGCGTTCATGGAAAAAATTCCTAATATGTTCCTCATAATCTCCGCCCCCGGCCAGAAGTAATTTCCAGTTCCCCCTTACGGAGTCCAGGGCCTGCAACAAAACATCGACGCCCTTATCCCGGATCAAACGCCCGGCATATCCAATGACAAAATGATCCTGCAGGCCGAGCTGGCCACGCATGATCTCCCTGTCGCGGGGATCCGGCGCATACAGTGTTTCATCCACCCCGACCTGGGTTTGCATGAACATGGGCTTGTTGAATCCGGCGTCCTTCAGGGATTTGAGACATCCGGGATAATGCCCCAAGGCCGCATCATGGTTCTGCCTGACGCGTTCCCAGCGCCATCGTTGATCCGGTCTGGCCGCGGGCACGCCCAGCGCGTTCATGGAAAAAAACATCATCTTGGCCCCGGGCGCCCAGCGCCGGCGCAGGGTGATCACCTGTTGCTGGATCCAGAGCATCTCCTCCTGAACCACATAAATGACATCCGGCTGAACTTCCCGCAATCCCATATCCAAGGAATAAAATAAATATTTTCCCCAAAACCGTGTCGTGGTGGCCGGGAACGTCAGGACCCGGTAATTCTCCTCGCGGACGGGCCGGGGACGGAAAACCCATTTCTTCTTCAGCCAAACCGACTGCCAGACCCGGGGCACGACCACGGTCACGTCGACCAGGTAGCGTTCGGAAAACAGCCGCCAGCGTTTCTGACAGACCTCCTGAACCATGGCATGGCTGACAATCATCAATTTCAATCTCTTCATAACAGATACGCCTCACTTTTGGACATGCGTTGCGCAGGCAATCATTCCGTCCTCCCGACCCGGACTAGGCCGATTGCTTAAAAACAGCCTTCAATTCCGGGAAAAAGGGAACGATCAGCAGGCCTTTGATCTGAAGCGCCGCAATCGGACGGATCTTCTTAAAAAACAACCCCAGCCCCACGAACGCCATAAAATAAGATATCAATGTCGCCCAAGCCGCGCCCATCCCCCCCCATCGGGGAATCCAAAAATAATTTAAAATGATATTCAAGCCGGCCGCCAAGATGTTTGAAACCAGATTAAAAAACGTCAGCCGTTCATTAACCAGCCAGGCCCCGCGCGGCTGCCCCAGAAAAACGAACATGGTGGATATCCCCAGGATGCCCAAAATCGGCCCGGCCGCGGAATAGGAATCCCCGAAAAGAAAATGAACCACAAAAGACGCGTTCAAAACGATCGGCAGCATGAACAAGTACGACAGGCCTGCGATCAAGGCCAGACAGGCCTTTAACCGGGTTTGATAAAGCACCGGACTGATATCTTTGGCCCGCACGATGGCCGGAAACAAGGCCTGCGTCAAAACAATCGGGATAAAGTAAAATCCCGTCGCCACCCGGACCGCCGAATTGTAAATACCCACGGCATGGTTTCCCAATATATGTTTAATCATGACTTGGTCGATCTGGAGATAGATAACCGCAAAGAAACCGGCAAAAAGCATCGGGAAACTGTCCTTCACGATGATCTTTAACTCCGCCGAACAGAACCGCCAATCCCCCAGGCGCTGGCCATGAAGCCTGAAAAAGAAAACCAGCAGCAGCGCGGTAAACCCGGCCTTCAGTAAATTCCCCGCGGCAAACCACAAGAGCGGAAAGGCCGCCGCGATCCCGGCCACCTGCCACGCGGATGAGGCCAAAACCCCGCCCATCTCCGGAACGGCGGCATATTTTCCCCTGACCTTCCCCTTATAATAAAACTTGATGACATCCAGCGGATAAAACAGGATTGCGGCCCCCACCAGGATGCCGATGCCCATATCCCCGGCCTCGCGGGGGACAAAAAAAAGATACGCGAGAAAAGCCGAAAAAGCGATCACCGTTCCGGCGGCCCGGGCCCCCAAGGCCGTTCCCATGATCTTATTCACCCGCGCGGCGTCATCCCGGGCCCGGACCAGTTCGCGCGTGACGACCCCGACATCACCCAGGCCGATCGGAGCCGTGAAGAATCCCAGCAGGGCGATATAATAACTGATCTGCCCGTACCGGGACGGGCCCAGAAAACGGGCGACAAGCACGCCGACGATAAAGAACAAAAACAGACCGGCCCCCTGCGAGAACATCAACCAGCCGGAATTCACAAAATACCGTTTCGCGTGCGCCCCGTTCAGGGCGGCCATGACTTTACTGAACGATCCTGACTGCACGATTATCCTTTCGAGCGCGGCTCAGCCGTCTTTAGAAATCCGTCATAGATGCTCATCAAACGCGCCTGGTAATGCGCCCATGTATGCTGCTCGGCCGTAAGCCGGGCCTGCCGGCCCATCTCGATCCGCCGGTCCGTCTCCCGGATCAATATTGAAATCCGGTCTTCAATGGCCCGGCTGTCCCGGATCGGCACCAGAAAACCATTGATCCCGTCCCGGATCGTCTCCTCGTGCCCGGTATTGGGCGTGACGATACAGGGGGTGCCGCACGCCATGGCCTCCAGAACGGCCCGGGCCTGTCCCTCCACCAGCGACGGCAGGACAAAGACATCCGCGGATGAATAATACCCCGGCAAATCCCGATGATCGACCGTGCCCATGTGCGTGATACAACCGGCGTATTCTTTCATCACCCGGTTATAAAATTCGGCATCCGGATTCCCCATCAAATAAAGCTCGACCTTCATGCCAGAACGGGCAAGACGTTCCACCGCCTGCAAAAGATATAAAGTCCCCTTCCTGATCCCCAGCATGCCGGCCGTCATAATACGGAAGGATTTTCGTCCCGGGACCGCATTTTTGGCCGGCCGAAAAAAATCCGTATCAACGCCATACCCGTTCCATACCAAATTATTCAACAGATAGCCCGACTCCCGGAAACTCCTTTCCACAAACCGCGAGGGTATACAAAGCGCATCCATCCGGGCCATCTCGTCATCGTTGTCTTTTTCCTGATCACCAGATATACACAATTTGATACCCAGCGACTCCGCCTCCCGCATCAGGATCTCCCTGAAAAAACGGGAATGGGCCGTTCCGTAATCCATCACCTTCTTAACCCCGTATTCTTCGCAGCGGCGGACGGCATTCTCCTGGAACACCGAGAACAAGTGAAAGATCCGGGTCCGCCGGTTGATCTCGGCGGCCGCGATCCCATCAAAAAACTTTTTAACCGACCCGACCCCTTTCTTCTGGATCTGATCCAGGCGGTCAGAATGCAAAAGCCGTCCGTTCAGATAACGCAGGATCCGCAGAGGGAATTCCAGATACGCCAGATCCCTGATTTTGTCCCTGGGCACGCAGTCCCGCACCGGCCGCGTCGTCACAAACTGTTGAAGCCAGCCCTGCCGGAACGCGGCCTGGGCGGCCGGCCAAGCGTGAAAGGCCCCGCACTGCGAAATAATAATAGAATTCAGAGGATGATATTTTTTAGCCTCACATGCCATCAAAAGTTTTCCCTGGGTTCATCACAGATCATCATCATTCGTCCGCCCTCCGGGATTCCCCAAGATTTCCCGATTTCACCCGAAAAGAATACGCCGCGGCGGCACCCCACAGACTCCAGAACGGGATCGCCTGATACGGCAGCTCCAGAGTCACCGAAAAGGCCGCCACCACCAGCCAATACAACAGGATGGCGCAAAGCAATAAACCTTCAAGGGAACGGAATCGGATGAAACGGTAAACCATCCTTCCCCAACAGTAAAAAATACCCGCGATAAGAACGACCCCAACCAGCCCGGCGCGGTAAATGATGTGCATAAAAACACTGTGCGGCATAATCCACCCGTCCCGGCTCCACTCCCCCCAGGCCATTTGCAGGATCTCAATCGAGATCGAACGCAGCGGCCGTCCGAAACTCACGCCGGTCAAAGGATTCACGCGCCAATACTCCCCCAGCATATCCCTCCAGATAAACAGCCGAAAAGTAATGTTCCCGTAAGCGATATCGAGCCGCTGCTCATAGGTATGAACCTTCGGGTCTTCCCGGCCTGTTTTCTTGCGGCGAGACATCTCTTCACGATTGGAATGATACAGCTGCGGATCGATTTCTTGCCGGGTGAAATCCTTTTTCATCGCCTGAATAATCCGGTCGCGCCGCTCAAATTCGCCCAGCCAACGACCGACACGCATGGTGGATTCCAATGTATAGCCGGACGTGAACATAAGGAAGACCCCGATCAGCGCCGCGGCTCCGATGCCGGAAAGAATCCATTTTTTCATGCGATCCCCGCGCAAGAACGCCGCAATGATCGCCATGGACAAAAATGTTAAGGACACCCAAATCCCGAGAAGGGCCGCACGGCCTTCGGGAAAAAATTGCTGGAACGGGAAAGCAAGCCCGACGACCAACAACCCGAAGATCTTGGACCTTTTATCCGGAAAATTCTTAAGACAAAGCCATGCCAACAGGAAATAGGGCAGGTAAAAATACCGGTATATGCCGTGAACGAGAACAATAAGAATCCCCATCAGCATCACCGGCCACCATCGACGGTCGCGGACAGACAGGCCTTCGGCCAGCGAATAGACAAAGACCGCGAATAAGGCATAATAAAACAGGGCCGCGTTGCGAAAGGCCAGCGGGCCATAGTCGATATAACCTTTACCCGCTTTGACCGCCAGCCACATCAGATATCCAGCCAAAAACCAACCGGCACGGCTGCGCGGGAATCCCGTTAGTCCCCAGCGGATCATCCACCATAAGACGCATATCCCCAGGACAATTTCGCCGATAAAAATCGGGAAGTTGAGGAAATCCGGTTTGATCTGCAGCTCGGCAAAATGGGAATGATAAATCGAATAAAGGACACACACAACACCCAAGGACAATAAGAATATTCTGTCAATGTTACGGATGATGCGTTGACGGTTTTGGCTCATCATGGTCTTAATACGCGATAACTTTTTTCTTAAGATTGAGCAGCCGGACAACGGTCGAACAGTAACAGCGGCGCAGGCCCCCGAACGGCAAGGCATTGATACCCGACAAAAAAAGGCTGACGATGAACCAGAACACCGCCCGGCGGATCGACCATACATCGCGGGCGCGCTTCCAAAATTCTTTTATCGCCTGACGCGCTAACGTTCGGCTCTCGGGAATATTTCCTGCGGCCGACAAATTCAAAGCCCGGAAGCCCAGGTCTTTGATGCAAGAGGCCCAATAATATTTTTCAAAACCATCTGTGTTTATCTGTGGCATGAAGTCTTCGATGACCTTCAGGTAACCGTCCCGCTCCGTCCGCTCGCGCGTGATCCGCTGGGACCCCTGCTGAGGGCTGATCCGGTAGCGCACCAAAGGTTCGTCAATGATGGCCACCGGATAATCCCGGGCGATCTTGAACCATAACCCCAAATCGGAAGTAAAACGGTAATGCTCGTGTTCCCACCCGCCCAATCGCTCAATAACGGATTTGCGCAACATGACGCTGGGGCAGACCAAAAAAGAATTTTCGTTCTTCAAGACCGCCTTAAAGATCTCATCCAAATGGAAAACGGTCTTGTTAAGTCTCTTGAGCTCGCCCGGCAACCGATAACGGCTGACCTCTCGGCCGCGCTCGTCGATCACCCTGGCCATCGTGAAAACCGCCCCCACCTCCGGATGCTCGGTCATGACCCCGGCGCAGCGCGCCACGATATCCGGTTCGTAAACATCATCATCATGATAAATACACACCAAATTATTTTGGGCCAAGTTTATGCAGCGATTACAATTTTCCTCGCTAAGTTCTAAAAATGTTTCACTGCGCTCGTGCCGGATCGGATGATCTCTCATGAACGTCTTGACTATCTCCGGCGTCCGGTCGGTCGAGGCATTATCCGCCACGATGATCTCACGGTGCGGATAGGTCTGGCGAACGATCGAATCAAGTGTCTCGGCCAGAAATTCCTCGCCGTTGAAGACCGGCACGCATATGCTGACACCTGGTTCTTGGCTCATGTCTTTAAAAACCATTTCCGGGCCAGGAGGGCCTGGGCCCCAAGCTGATAAAAACCGGTTAAAACGAGAATAGCCAGGGCCTGCCAGAGCGTCGGGCCGGGGAAAATTCGCCGGCAGTAAAGCAAAACGCCGATCATAGGCAGGGCATAGCCGCAGGATATCATCAAACGGCCCAAAGGAAATGTTACGGCCAGCAAATTATGCATTTTGATCATGAGGTAGATCAGGATCGCCAAACTCCCCAAGAACAAGGCCAGACCCGCCCCATGGTACGGATCCCAGGCAGAAAATGCGTAAATCCCGGTGATCGTGACAACGGCCCCCAGGATGTAAGGCCCAATCAGCCCGGTCATCTTGAGACTGGCGATACCGACATTTTTATAAAGACCGACAATGGTCATCACCAAGGATGTCGCCCCGCCCCAAAAAACAATGTTCCCGGATATCGCACGGAATTGTTCGGCCAGGAAGATCCTGGCAATGAACGGACCGCCCGCGCAGATATAACAGCAAAGCAAAACCATCGCCGGGATAAAAATACCGGCATAGCGGTTCCAGGCCTGAATCCGCGCCTTGGCATCGCTGTGGGCGATATCGGAATAAAAAATAGGATCATAAAAAGCCATGAGCAAGGATTCACATTTTGCCGTCAATTTAAGGCCTAAATTAAATCCCACCGAAAATAAGCCGACCACCGCGATCCCGTTCAGAGATTGCATCACAAAGGGATAACATTGGGACTGAACCCAAATAATCAAAGAAGCGACGGCCAGCGGCCAAACAAAATGCGCAACCTCCTTAATCAGCACACCTGTCTCCGGCACCGCAACCTCTTCTCCGTCCGCCGGGGAACGAATGGCCCGAAAAAATAAATGTCGGGCAAGGAACAAAACGACGATCTGACCCGCAATCTGCCCCAGCACCCAATATTCTGCCCGCTGCGAAAAAGTTTGCACAAAAAAAACGGCCAACGCCAGCCCCAGCCCGAGCGTCAGATTCTGGCAGGCCGTGAACCACAGCCGTTTCTGAAAGATATTCAGCGCCCCGTAATAATAAAGATTAAGATTGGCGAAGTAAATCAGCCCGAAAATGACGACCATCACCCAGGGATCCGAGATATGGATCCCGATCCCGGCCAAATGTTTGGCCAGGAGGACGAAAAGGCTTACCGTCACACTAACGACCAACAGATAACGCGCATACCGGGCCGAAAAAAATCCAACCCGGCCGGCCGTGTTCCATTCTAAAATTTTCCGCTGAATATAGGTCGAGACCGGCGTGATAAAGAGTGCACCGCACAAAGCCATGATGGCATAAATGATCGAAAACCGGCCCATCTCCGTTGGGGACAACAAGGCGGTCATGATCCGGGTGCTCAAAAACAAGATAACCGCCTGAAGAAAATGCCCGGTCGTTAAGATCTTAAAATCTTTTAATCGTCGCATGTCACCCCTGATATGCCTTTTTGAAGAGACTCATGCGCATCAATCAGTATCCCGTGGGGACCCCCCAGAACTCACAATAACTGCAGAGCGGGACTTCCTTTCGCTTTCCCTGAATATGCTTCTGAATCCAATCGCGGCGCAACGGGCTATTCCAGATATCAATGAGCGGAGTGCGGGTGCAGTCGCCGATAACCCCCAGCCCCTTGGGATCCAGGCGTACGCAGATCGAGACCTTGCCGTCCTGCCGGATCACCATATGATTCAGCAGGTCCAGGCAGATACCGATCTCCGGCACGGTCGGATTTTTGCGGTATTTAAAACTCCCCATCGGCGAATGCAGGATGCGGGTCGCCAGGATGCATCCCAATTCCCGATAACGCTCCTGGCCTACCTCGCCCAGGCAACGGATGATCACGTTGGGTTTGCGGTCACCTTTTAATTTTAAAAATTCCCGCATGATATCATATTGGTCATCCCCCTCGAGATCTCTTTCGAATGTCGAAATAGTCAGCGTGTCCAGGTGCCCGATCACCTCATCCGCTTTTTCCATCAACAGTTTGCCGTTCGTATCCAGGCAGCGGATCTGACGCCGAAAAAGATCCGCGGCCTCGCCGAAACGGGGATACAAAAGAGGCTCCCCGTTATTGTGCAGCTGGACCACGATCCCGTCCGGCAACTGCTGCGCGATCGACTTGACCAGATCAAAATCCATATCCCCGTATTTGAGAGCCAGTTCGGGATACTCGCGGTCGATCTTGCGCC
>CAZBSU010000057.1:0-9805 GCA_964494745.1 uncultured Planctomycetales bacterium
ATGAGTGGCGAGCAATTGCTGTTCGACCGTTTGCAGTTTGGATATCTTAAATCCGAAAACCTCAGCCAACCGCCGCGCCAGTTCTTCGTCAAGAGATTGATTGATCGTGGCAAAGACTTTCATATCGATCAATTTCTTCAACACGATACTCGTCTTTTGCTGAACGGCGACGGCAAAATCCTTAACGGTGATAGGCACCTGCAACTCAAGCACCTGCAGATCGCGGTCCGGAACCGACGACGGGGCCGTCGCAGTTGTGGGCGCGCCGACCGCATGGGTGACCTCATCCCTCACGCCTTTATCGCCCTGGTCTTCCGCCCTGGGCCCGGCCTCAATGGACTTCCTGGCGGCCACGATCTCGGCCTTGGTCTTAACCGGCTTTCTCTTCTTTTTGCTTAACGGCTTGAGCGGCACAAAAGGCGTGGCGGCTATCTTTTTACGGACCCGAGCCTTGATCTGAGCCGATTCGCTCGCCGCGGCTGCCTTTTTGGGTTTGGCCTCTTCCTTTTTGTCTGTTTTCTCTTTCTTTTCCCGGACAGCCGTCTTCCGGGTGGCTGTCTTTTTCTTAGGCGTCTTCGTTTCAGGCTTTTGTTTATCCTCGGTCTTTTCGGCGGCCTTCGTCTTGGTGTCGGAGGAGGCCTTCTTGGGCAGATGTTCAAGCTCGCGTTTTAAGACACTCACGACGGCCTTGCTCAATTCCTGCTTGCCGTCCTTGGCTTTTAATTTCAGAGATTTGAGCTGTTTCAGGACCTGCTCAACGGTAACGTCATACTGTTTGGCTAATTCAGAAACTTTCATAAAGGCAACACTGCTTTCTGGCTTTGTGAATCGATTGATAAAAAAGACTTATTCCCGGAGGGACTGGGCCTCCTGGATCAGTTTCTGCGCTTTGATTTTACCCAAACCTTTAATCTGTGTCAATTCCTCCTGCTGGGCTTCCGCGATCCTCTCGATCGTGTCAAAACCCGCCGCCTGCAGGGCCGCCAGTATCTTGTCCCCGACCGACGACAATTGAGCAAGATCGGAGGGCGGGCCTTCCGGCAATACCGCTCGCGCCTCCTGTTCTTCCGTCTCCTCGCTGTCTTCCACGCCCCCTTCGAGTTGTTTCTGGAATTCAGCCCATTGATCCGCCGTAAAGATATTGAGTTCCCAGCCGACCAGCTCACTAGCCAGCCGGACATTCTGTCCGCGCCGTCCGATGGCCAAAGAGAGCTGATCGTCGGCAACGATAATATTGGCCTTCTTCTCATCCATATGGATCTGTATCTGCGAGATCTCGGCCGGGGATATGGCCGCCTGGATATATTCCTTGATATCATCCGAATACCGGACGATATCGATCTTCTCGCCCTGCAGTTCGGAGACGATATTCTTGACCCGGGCCCCGCGCATGCCCACGCAGGCCCCCACGCAGTCGACCTTTTCATCCTTGGAATAAACCGCGATCTTCGTCCGCTCGCCCACATCGCGCGAGATCGATTTGATCTCGACGATCCCCTCGAATATTTCGGGGACCTCAAGCTCAAAAAGGCGTTTGACAAAGAACGGATGCGCCCGCGACAAAATAATCTGCGGACCTTTGGATTCCCGGTTGACATCCAGGACATAACTCCTGATCCGGTCGCCCTGCCGAAAGTCCTCCTTGGGCGACTGTTCGCTGCGGGGGATCAGCCCCTCGGTCTTGCCCAGATCCACAATAACACTCCCCTTGTCAAAACGGTAGACGCTCCCGCTGATAATCTGGCCGATGCGATTGTGGTATTCCGCATAAACGACGTCTTTCTCGGCCTCGCGGATCTTCTGAATAACGACCTGCTTGGCCGTTTGGGCAGCGATCCGCCCGAATTCGCTGGAACGGATCTCCTGTTCGCCGGCAAAGGCGGTGAGCTTCCCGGATTTCCGGTCCAACACGACCCGGACGTCCTCTTCCTTATCAACAGACCAGATCTTTTTGGCCGCCGAGGCCACGGCCGCTTCCACGGCCTCGATCAGGACCTCCTTGTCGATCCCCTTATCCCGTTCCAATTGTTCCAAAATTGTCAATAATTCGCTGCTGTCCATCGCATATTCCTTCCTGATGATATTTTATATAAATTCGATTGCTTTTTGAACATTCGCTAAACGGATCGGGATATCCCTCCCGGCAACACAGAGGACAATCCCGCCTTCCGTCACATCTTTCAAATCGCCTTTTAAGTCTCTTTGGCCGTCAACCGCTTCAACGAGCTGGACCTGAAGACACCGGCCGCGGACCCGTTGAAAATCACGCGATGTCTTTAACGGCCTGTCCGCCCCGGGAGAAGACAATTCCAATTCAAAGCCCTGGGGGCACAACTGTTCCTGCTCCAACAGCCGGGTCAGCGACCGGTTAAGCCCGGCGCATTGTTCGACCGTGATGCCGCCCTGAGGCCGGTCGACCAGGATCCGGATCAACACGCCGCCTGAACGAGGCGTGATTTTCAGATCAAATAAAACAAGCCCGTCTTGCTTCAACAGCCCAACCAGCAAATCCTGAACCTTGTTGGTAAGATCAGCATCCATGCGGGCATCCTTTCAAGCCGCGATCATCTGTTGCACGGCCTGGGCCGCCTGATCAAGATCCACCGCCTTTTCTTCACCGCTGCGGCGGGCCCTGATCTCCACGCGCCCCTGCTTCAGGCCTTTGGTCCCGACCGTTATCCGGATCGGGATCCCGATCAAATCCGCATCATTGAATTTTCGACCGGCGCTTTCATCACGGTCATCCAACAAAACCTCGATCCCTTGCGCCTTGAGATTCGTATAAAGCTTTTCGGCCGCCTCCCTCACCGTCGGCTCCTGGACCTGCAACGGCAGGATCTCGACCGCAAAGGGGGCCACCGCCGCCGGCCAGACAATCCCCTTATCATCATGATGGCATTCGATCAGGGCCGCGATCAACCGGCTGACCCCGATCCCGTAACATCCCATGATGAACGGCTGGGGTTTGCCGTTTTCGTCAATATACATGCCCTCCAGACTACTGCTGTATTTCGTGCCGAGCTGAAACACATGCCCCAATTCGATCGCGGGTTGTTTCTGCAGACTGACATCCTTGCAGTTGGGACAGGTCATGCCGTTTTCCTTGGCCTGCGCCGCGCTTTGGGCCGCCTGGCATTGGGGGCAACAAAAGACCGTATCCTCGCCGATCGGAGCCGGGACCATAAATTCGTGCGACACATCCCCCCCCATCGCGCCGGATTCCGCGGCCACGATCACCACCTCCAGATCCATCTTCTTGAAAATATTCTGATAAGCCGCATACATCTTCTGATAAGAGCGCTGCATGCCGGCGGTGTCGCGGTCAAAACTATAGGCGTCCTTCATCACGAACTCGCAGGCCCGGACAATCCCGAAACGGGGCCGCATCTCGTCGCGGAACTTGGTCTGAATTTGGTAAAGGGTTACCGGCAACTGACGATAGGACCGGACATACTGACGGACAAGTTCCGTGATCACCTCTTCATGCGTCGGCCCCAGACATAAATCCCGTTTGCGCTGGTCCTGGAACCGGATCATCACGTCCTTGAGGGTATCATCCCGGCCGGTCCGCCGCCAGATATCCAGCGGCTGCAGACAGGGCAAAAGAAGCTCATGCGCGCCGGCGGCGTTCATCTCGTCCCGGATGATCTGCTGGATCCGGTTCAAGACCCGACATCCCAGGGGGAGATAGGAATACACCCCCGCGGTCAGCATGTTGATGAGTCCGGCGCGCAGCAGCAGCTGATGGCTGACGGCCTCCGTTCCCGCCGGGACCTCTTTTAACGTGGGGATAAAGTATTGCGACCAACGCATAAATCACTCACCTTGTTGAAATCATTGTTTTTTAAAGAACCCGTCGGGGAGCTTCACATTCCGTTTAAAGAATTTCTCGCAAAAGGACGGCTCCTGGCGATCGAAGGTCCAATCCCCCTGGACCCGGCCGGCCTGGTCCACCCCGGTCTGCTGATAACGGAACATGTCCCGCAAGACCACATCATGCTTGTCGTCACTCCAGGAGACGTCGGTGACATGGGAGATGCGCCGGATGCCGTCGGAGAACAGGACCGAGTGCACGATCAAATCAATACTGCGGGCCACGTGTTTGATGATCACATCCGTGTCGAGCCGGATCCCGGTCCGGAGCATCATCGTGACCATACGGCTGAAACAGTCCTCGGGCGACTCGGCATGCACAATCGCCAAAGACCCGGAATGCCCCGATTCGATCGATTCGATCAAGTCCAGCATTTCGTTCGAACGAACCTCGCCGACGATGATCCGGTCCGGACGCATGCGCAGGGAATTGATGAACAAATCCCTGATCGTGATCTCGCCCTTGCCCTCCACGTTCGCCCCCTTGGTCATCAGGGTCACGACATGTTCCTGCATCAAACGCAACTCCGGGGTATCCTCGATGGTGATGATCCGTTCCTCCTCGGGGATGTGCCGCGAAAAGACATTCAGGGTCGTCGTCTTCCCGGAGCCGGTGGCCCCGCAGAAGATGACATTGAGTTTGGCCTTCATCCCTTCCCTCAGCAGGGTCGCCATGTCCTCGTTCAGGGTCCCCAAGGCGATCAAATCCTCTACGGTCTGGATGTCGGCGAACTTTCTGATCGTGATGACCGGGCCGACCAGAGAACACGGCGGCAGGATCACATTGACGCGGGAGCCGCCGGCCAGAGGGAAATCCACGTAAGGCGTGGATTCGTCAACCCGTTTATTGGTCCCGGAGCCGGCCAGGATCTTCTGGATCGTATGCATGAGATGGTCGACACTGGTGAATTTAACATCCGATAAAACAATCCTCCCGCTTTTCTGCACATAGATCTGGCTCGGCCCGTTGACCATGATCTCGGTGATCTCCTTGTCCTCGATCAGCGGACGCAGCGGCCCGAGGCTGACGACCGCGCTGACGAGTTCCCGGATCAAGGCCAGGCGGTCCTCCATGCGGATCTCGAGATTGTCTTCCCGGCACATATTGGTAATGGCGTTATCGACGAATAAACGCAGCTGGTCTTCGCTCATGGTATCTTTGACTTTCAAAAAATCCGTCTTGCGAATCAGATAATGATGGATCAGCGTTTTCATTTCCTCATTTACCATAACACGCCTCCTGTCTTGAATCCTCCTGCCATCGGCCTCTAAAAGAGACCCTGAACAAAGCCCTTGATCTTTGCCACGATATCGAATTGGGCCAGGTCATTATAAAAGACAAAGATGACCAGCATCAGCAGCAAGGCCATGCCGGCCTTGGTCAACATCTCATCAAGCTTGGGCGATAACGGGCGGCCCCGGAGCTTCTCGATCGCCATAAAAAAGATATGCCCGCCGTCCAGGACCGGCAACGGGAAAAGATTGATCACCGCCAGGCTGGCGCTGATGATGGCGGTGATATAAATGACGTGGGTGATCCCGAGCCGGACGGATTCCCAGATCGCCACGACGATCAAGACCGGACCGCCGATATTGCCGCGGGCCGGGACATCCCCGGCAATAATATGATAAAGGGTCTTAAACGTCAAAATCGGGATCTGGATCAGTTCCTGCCAGGCCAAGGCGAAGGAAGCCACCGGTCCGTCCATGGTCAAGACAAAATCCCCGGCCGGTTCAATACCGATGACCGGCACGGACACCTTTTGATCGAAGGCATTTTCCAGCTCATCGAGCTGGGGCGTGATGGTCTTGGTCAAGACTTCTCCGTCACGCCGCAGGCTCATAAAAAGCTCCTGCTGGGCGGACTCGCGTATGATGGTCTGCATGTCCGTCCAGGTCTCGACATCCTGACCGTTGATCACGAAGATATAATCGTCCGCCTGAAGACCGGCCATCTGGGCCGGTGTATCGTCATGCACCTTGCCGATCTTGGGGGCCCACCGGGGAAAACCGCTGACACACAAAAGATAAAAACAAAGATATGCAAAAAGAAAATTCACGACCGGCCCCATCAAAACGACCAGCACCCGGTGCCCGATCGGATGAGAGTAAAACTCATCGGGTCTGCCCTGACACTCACCCCGCTCATCGCCGGCCAGTTTGACATACCCTCCCAGGGGAACGGCACTGACCATGTACTCCGTATCGCCTCTCTGGCGGGAATAAATCTTTTTGCCGAACCCGATCGAAAACCGATCCACCCTTATGCCTAAACGCCGGGCGGTGATAAAATGCCCCCATTCATGCACGATAATCAGGACACTGAAAACCAGGGCAACGGCAAGCGACTTTAATATAAAAAGGATAAACTCCATAACTTTTGTTCCTATCTGTTCAACCGTGAACGGGGGGTCACGGTGCCTAGCATCCGGCGGGCCTGCTCCTTGGCCCAGCCCGCGGCGGCCTCGATATCTTTGATACCCAACCGGTGGCCCGGCGCCCGGTGGCTTTGCAAGACCCGGTCAACAACAGCATGAATCCGGTTGAAGGAAATCCGCCCCTGCAGAAAGGCCTCCACCGCCATCTCATCGGCCGCCTCTAGGACACAGGGATAAGTCTTCCCCTGCCGCGCGGCCGCGCGGGCCAGGCCCAGACAGGGAAATTTCCGCTCGTCGGGCCGGCCGAAACTGAGATTTCTCACCGAAAAAAAATCCAGATCCGGCATTTGGGCATCCCAGCATTCAGGATAAGACAGGGCGTACTGGATCGGCAGACGCATATCCGTGATCCCCATCTGAGCCAGAATCGAACCATCCTTGAAACTGACCATGGAATGGATGACCGCCTCAGGATGGATCACGACCTGGATGTCTTCCAACTTAAGGTTGAACAGCCGCTGGGCCTCGATGATCTCAAATCCCTTATTCATCAAGGTGGCCGAGTCAACCGTGATCTTGGGGCCCATCTTCCAGCGGGGATGCTTCAAGACCTGATCGAGCTTCAGCCGGCTGAAACGCGAAAGCGGCACCTTGGCCAAAGGTCCTCCGGAGGCCGTGAGGTAGACCTTTTTCAAATCGCTGCGCCGACGGCCCTGAAGGCACTGGAAAATAGCGCTTTGCTCACTGTCGATCGGGATAATCCTGGCCTTATAGCGACGGGCGGCCCGCATCAGGATATCACCGGCCATGACCAGGGCCTCTTTGTTGGCCGGGGCCACGATCTTGCCTTGACGCAACGCTGCCAAAAACGGGCGCAGGGCCCCGGAGCCGGTAATGCCTATCACCACAAGATCCACCTGCGGCAGCGAGGCGAGCCGCTCCAACTCCGTCTCGGCATCCAGGATCTTGATATTTTTCAAAAAACAGTTCTGCCGAATCGTCTGCATCTGATGCCGGGACACGGCAACATAGGCCGGCCGGAAGACCCGTATCTGCCGGAGCAATAATGCCGTATTATGGAACGCGGTCAGGCCGACGATCTTGAAACGTCCGGGATGGCGGGCCACCACCTTCAGGGTGTTTTGGCCGATGGTCCCTGTCGATCCCAATACTACCAGACGTTTAAGCTGCATCGTTTTTTTGTAAATGTTAAGCCGCCGCAAATATTAGGCGACCAAAAAGGCACTCATATACAAATAGAACGCCGGAGCGGAAAACAACAAACTATCAATAATATCCAGTATGCCACCGAGCCCCGGCATGAGCTTGCCTGAATCCTTGACCTGGCAATCCCGCTTGATCAATGATTCGGACAGATCGCCCAATTGCCCGATCGCCCCGAAAAAGGCCCCCATCGCCGCGACCTGCCATATCTCAAAATGGCTGGCGGGCGGTAAAAAAGACCGGCACAGTATCGCTGCGGTTATACTGAAGATCAAACTGCCGACGGCCCCTTCGACCGACTTGTTCGGGCTGATGCGCGGAAAAAGCGGATGCCGCCCCAGCCAGCTGCCGATCATCAAGGCCCCGATGTCGCCCGACTTCGTCACCATCAGGATAAAGGCCAACAGTTTGACCCCGCCCAGGCCGGGGAGCAGAAAACGGATCTTGATCAGAAAGCTGAACAGCCACGACACATAAAAGATACCGAACATGGTGCTGGCAATCCCGATAATGGCGTTCTGATTATCCTTGCGGGCAAACTGCATCAATAAGACGGTTGAAAAACCCAGGACGATAAAAAGGAGCTCCCAGTTCTTGGTCAGCTCAAAACGCGTGTAGATCGACAACGGGATCAAAAGACCGATAAAGATACCCACATAACTGTAGATGGGGATCCCCTTTTTTTTGATCATGTAAAAGAACTCATACAGGCCCCCGATCGTCAGGACCATGACCACCAGGATAAAAACGACCTCCGAGAGGACGGCCCAGGCCGCCAGGAGGATCATAAGACTCGAACTAATCACCCGCTTCAGGGACATGGTTCATTCCTTGGCAAAGGCTAAACGGTCACCCGTCCATAGCGACGTTCGCGCCGCCGATACGTATCGATGGCCTTGACGAATTCTTTTTCGTCAAACGCGGGCCAGTGGACATTGGTGAAATAAAGCTCACTGTAGGAAATCTGCCACAAAAGAAAATTGCTGATACGCTTCTCTCCGGAAGTACGGATCAAGAGATCCGGGTCGGGCAGATCGCGGGTATAAAGCATCCGCCCAAAAAGGTCCTCATCGATGGATTCGGGTTTTATCCGGCCTTGTTTGACGTCGCGGGCGATCTGTTGAACGGCCCCAATGATCTCGTCCCGGGCGCCATAGTTAAACGCGATATTGAGAATCAATCCGGTGTTGTGTTGTGTCTGGGCAACGGACCGATCCATGGCCTTCAAAACCTGCCCAGGAACACCCCGGCGTTGGCCGATGAAACAAAGCCGAATATTCTTCTTGGACATCACCTGGGTCTTCTGGTCCAGCATCGAACACAGCAGGGTCATCAGGGCACTGACTTCTTTGGCCGGACGTTGCCAATTCTCGGTTGAGAAGGCATACAAGGTCAGGACCTTGATCCCGAGCTCGGCGGCCTTGCCGACGATCTCCTCCACCCGCTTGACCCCTTCCACATGTCCGCGATAACGGGGGCGGTGTTTTTGAGCGGCCCAACGGCCGTTACCATCCATAATGATGGCAATGTGTTCGGGATACGGTTTAACTGACATGAAATTTCACGGTGGCAAAAAAATGGGGGATATAAATCCCCCATAAGCTTCCTCCTCATTCCAAAGGCCGATCACGAACGGAACGGCACGACAACAGGATGGGCGCAGATCACTCCTTTGGCTCGGATTTCGGCGGCTTGGCAGCAACGGGTTGTTTCCCACCCTGCATACCCTGCAACTCCTGGACCAGCGCCTGGTTCTGTGCGGTGAGTTGATCCAACTGCTCTTTCATGGCCGACTTTTCCGTGTCGCGTTTGCTCAGGATATCCTGAATCTGCGCCAGGTCATCGTTTGATTGCGAGGCCTGCTGTCTGATGGCCATCAGATCCCTCTCCATCTTCTGCATCTTATTCTCGGCCTGGATTCTCCTGAAACGCTCCTTCTTCAGATGATCATGCATCTGCATCGTCGTGACATTAGCGCTGACAGCGAGAACGCAACCCAAGATCGCCACAAATACGGCCACAGGCAAAGTCATCTTTTTCACGGATCAATCCTCCCTTTTACAGTGTTGTCATTTAAGATTCGGTGAACCAGCCGTTCCCGGTTTCTTTTCGACTTTCGGTAAAATCACAATCTCGACCCGACGGTTCTGCTGACGGCCCTGCGGGCTCGCATTCGAAGCGACCGGGCGGTATTCGCCATAACCTGTTGCGGACATTCGCTCCGGATTAATGCCGTGATTTTCGATCAAGTAATGCAGGACGCTCATGGCCCGCGCACTGGAAAGTTCCCAATTCGATTTCCATTTGGAATATTTGATCGGGATATTATC
>CAZBSU010000058.1:0-9764 GCA_964494745.1 uncultured Planctomycetales bacterium
GTCTTTCTGCGCATGGTGGCCCGGGGGCATAAGAAACGGCATTCGCGCGAAGGATACGGGCTGGTGACCAGTGGCCCGTATCGGCACATGCGCAATCCCATGTATCTGGGGACCTTTTTGCTGGGATGCGGATTTATCCTGCTGGTTTGGCCCTGGTGGCTGCTGCCGGTCTTTGTCTGGCTTTTTTATCTGCGTTTCAGGAGGCAGATTATCGTCGAAGAAGATCATTTGGGAAAACTGTTCGGGCAGGACTACGCGGCCTATGTTGAGCAGGTGCCGAGGTTATTCCCGGATCTGAGACAATGGAATAAGGCCGTCATCCGGCGCGACTTTCCCTGGGAAGAGGCCTGGTCGACCAAGGAACGCAACGCCTTGTGGGCCTGTCCTCTGTTTGGTTTTGCCATGGAAACGGTCCAGGAGAGGATCCTTTTCGGGGGCTATCATTTTTTGTCGACCCTCACGGTCTTCCTGCTCGCCGTTATTATTTTTGAGAGCCATTTATGGTTTGTTTACCGCAAACAGGATAAGGCATGAAAAAGATTCAGCGCATCGTCAAGGTCGTATCGAATCGCAAGGTCTGCGGGCGCTTTTTTAGGTTGACGCTGGAGGCCCCGGGCTGGGCGTCTAAGGTGCGTCCGGGGCAGTTTATTCATGTCCGGATGGACGCTGGGCTGAAACCCTTTTTCCGCCGGCCGTTCAGTGTCTTCCGCGCCGACGGCCGACGGGTTGAGATCCTGTATGATGTTGTGGGCGAGGGGACCCGCATGCTTTCGAAGAAGAAAAAAGGCGATCGGATTGATATCCTCGGACCTCTGGGGAATTCCTTCAGCCTTCCGGGTCGGAATATCCGCCATGTCGTGATGATCGCCGGCGGCATAGGGATCGCGCCGTTTTTGATCCTCAGCGATAAATTAAAGAGAAAGAATTTGGATTTGACCTTACTGTATGGGGCGCGTTCGGCCGGACATGTCTTTTCGATGCGGGAATTCCGCCGCAACGGATGCCGGATTCATATCGCCACCGACGATGGCAGCCGGGGCAAAAAGGGGCGGGTCTCGGTTTTGTATCCCGAGATTGATCCCGATCCGGCCCGGACCATGATTTATACCTGTGGCCCGCGGCCCATGATGGCCGATGTCCAGCGTGTCGCGGCAAAATACGGTCTGCCGGCCCAGGCCTCGTGCGAAGAGGTTATGGCCTGCGGATTGGGCGCCTGCCTGGGCTGTGTGATCAAGACGACGCGGGGGTACCAGACGGTTTGCCAGGATGGGCCGGTCTTTGATTTGCGGGAAGTGATATTTTAGTTTAGGCGTTAAAAAATAAAACAGCAGGGAATGTCCTTTAAATTTCAGGCTTGCTGAAAAGGGTTCGGAGGATATATATGAATAATATACTTTATTTGGCGTTCGGTGTCGTTGCCGGGATATTCGGCGGCGCGTTCGGTATCGGCAGCGGATCGATCATGATTCCGGTTTTCGTGCTGATCTTCGGCATGACCCAGCATCAGGCCCAGGGCACGGCCCTGGCGGTCATGCTGCCGCCGGTCTTTATCCTGGCGGTGATGCGTTATTATGCCGAAGGGCATATCAATGTGCCCCTGGCGGTTATTATAGCCGTCGGATTCACCCTCGGCGGGCTCTTGGGGGCGCACGTGGTTCAGGGGGTTCCCGACGTTATGCTGAAGCGGGCGTTTGGGGTGTATCTCTTGATTATTGCGATCCGGTATTTGTTCGTTAAATAAGGACATTTGAATATTATTGCTGATGAGAGGGTTAGGGCACAGCGGTTATGAACGATAAATCCGTTTTTCATCTTATTGCTGATGTAACCGAGAAAGGAGGTGTTTCCTGTGTCCTCATCGGCGGATTCGCCGTTAATTATTACAGGGTCACACGGCAAACGGCCGACGTCGATTTTTTTAATCACAAAAGAAGACTTTGATAAAATTGTTGCCTTGCTGGAAGGCGCGGGATACAAAAAAGATTTATTTCAGGAAAATTTTGTCCAACTTAAGAGTAGCAAGGGTTCCCTGCTTGATGTGGACTTTATGTCCGTGGAGCCGGACACATTGGCAAAAATTTTTAAAGAAAGCCGGGAAACGAGATTGCCAAACAGAAATTCTCGGTTCCGTCATTAGAGCATCTGATCGCGCTGAAATTGCATTCCATTAAATACAGCCTCAAACAGAGATGGAATAAGGATTTTCGGATATAATCAATTTGATTCAAATGAATGGAATGAATTCCAAGGATGAGAATTTTAAACAATTATGCCTTGCGTTCGGCGATGATGAGATCTCCAAGAAGATTTTAGGGGCCCTGGCATGAACGATTTTAAGCTGCCTGTCATCAAAGAAACGAATTCCCGCAAGCGCATACTCTCGACGGACGAATATCTTCAATTCGTGCAGTTTAACCTGAAACACGCTTTCGATCGGAAGGCTTACGAGAAGCGGAAAAGGATGCTCATCGTTGACGTTCCTTTTCTCATGGTTTAAAAAATGAAATTTTCTGTAACAATCGGCGGAGTCGTTTTTCCCAACCCCGTTACCGTGGCGTCTGGCACGTTCGGTTATGCGGAAAAATATTATCGTGCCAGCGAGATCAAGAAATTCGGCGCCCTGATTCCTAAGACCATAACGCTGCATGCCCGCGAGGGCAATCCGCCGCCGCGGATCCATGAAACCGCGTCCGGCATGATCAACGCGATCGGGATCGAGAATCCGGGTGCGGATGTCTTCATCCGCGAAAAATTACCGCCGCTGCAAAAACTCGGAGTCCCGCTGATTATCAGCATCCTGGGGCATTCCGATGAGGAATTCGCAGAGTTAAGCCGGAGATTTAAGGGGCAACAAGGCGTCGCTGTCCTGGAGCTGAATCTTTCCTGTCCGAACTTGGGGCAGAAACGTCTGGTAGCCCAGGATCCGGCGGCTACCGAACGGATTATCCGTAAGGTCAAGCAGGTAACGGGGATCCCGGTCCTGGCGAAACTGACGCCGAATGTGACCGATATTACCGAGATCGCGCGCGCAGCCGAAGCCGGCGGGGCCGACGGCCTGTGTCTCGTGAATACCTACGCGGCCATGGCCGTGGATATCACAACCCGGCGTCCGGTGTTGGGGAATATCAGCGGCGGCCTAAGCGGTCCGGCGATCAAGCCCGCGGCCTTGAAGATGGTTTATGATGCCGCGAGGAGTGTCTCTATCCCTGTCGTTGGCATGGGCGGGATCATGACCGCTGAGGATGCTCTGGAATTCATGATCGCCGGTGCGACCATGGTGGCCGTGGGCACGGCCAATTTCATCAATCCGAGCGCGCCTCTGGACATACTCGACGGAATAAAGAAATACATGCGTAAGAATAAAATTGAGGATGTCAGGGAGTTGATCGGATCAATTCAGTGACAGGGAGACAGGATATCGTATAATGTCGAAAAATAAGCCTCAACTTATCGCCGCCCTCGACGTCAACACCTTGGCCGAGGCGCGCGAATTATTGGACAAGCTTAAGGATGCTGTCCAGATCTTCAAGGTCGGCAGCCAGCTGTTCACCTCCTGCGGCCCGGCCGTGGTCCGTTTCATCGAGGCCCAGGGCAAGAAGGTCTTTTTGGATCTCAAATACCATGACATCCCCAATACGGTCGGCCGGGCGGTCGAGGCGGCGGTCGGATTGAGCGTGGCTTTGGAGCGAAGTATGGATTTTGCCAACCGCCAAACACCTAAGAGCCGCGGTCTTTTTATGTTTACCGTGCATACGGTCGGGGGGATGGAAATGCTCAAGGCTGCCGTGCGGGCCGCTCAAGATAAGGCCAAGTCATGCGGACTTCAAAAGCCCCTCATCGTGGGCGTGACTGTCTTGACAAGCGAAGAGAAAAGGGATAACATACTGGCTTCCGTGCTCAAAAGGGCCGAAATGGCCAAGGCCGCCGGGCTGGACGGCGTCGTGGCTTCCTGCGAGGAAGCCGCTTTTTTGCGCAAGCAGTTCGGCCCGGATTTCGTGATCGTGACCCCCGGCATTCGCCCGCGCGGAAGCGAGGCCCAGGATCAGAAACGGGTTGCCACCCCGCGCGAGGCGGTTCAAAACGGCAGTGATTATCTGGTCGTCGGCCGTCCGATCGTCCAGACCGAAGACCCGGCCCGGGCCGCACGCGCCATTTTGACCGAGATCGCGGCAGCCTGAAACTGCCGGGTTATGTGCCCGTCCTCAGAAGATATCCATTCGATAAAATAAATCAATCCGGAGAAATAAAATGAGTGAGCAGGTTCAAGAATTGATCGCTAAGATCAAGAGAGAGGGAGTCCAGCAGGCCGAACAGAAGGCCGCCCAGATGGAACAGCAGGCCAAGGCTCAGGCCGAAAAGATTGTAGACTCGGCCCGTAAGGAGGCCGAACGCATTACGGCGGAGGCCTTGGCGGATAAACAGAAAACCGAGGCGGCTACCCGGGCGGCTCTTTCCCAGGCGGCCCGCGACGTGCTGTTAATCCTGCGCCAGCAGATCAACCAGATGCTTTTAAAGGCCGTTTCGGCTGATATCCAGAGCGCCTTATCTCCGGACAACCTCGCTCAACTTATCGTGGAAACGGCAAAAAGCTATTTCCTTCAGCATCAGGCGGGAACGTCGGTTACGGTGACGCTAAGTGAGGCCGATCATAAGGCCCTGAGTGAAAAGTTCTTGGCCGGCCTGCAAAAAGAATTGAAACAGCCGATTGTCCTGCGCACGTCGGGAAATATTCGGGGCGGCCTCACGATAAGTTTTGACGAGGGGAAATCCTGCTTCGACTTTACCGATCAGGGTTTGGTGGATTATTTTGCCGGTTATCTCAATGCGGACGTGGCGAAGCTCCTTCAAGACCCGGCACGGGAATAGGTTCGGACTGCCATGAGCGCCAAATACTACTATTTTGCGGTCAGTCTCCCTTTTTTGGAATTTGAGGTGCCTTCGGAGTATTCGTTGCCGCGTTTTTTAGATGATTGCGAACGGCTGCTTTCCCCGGGGGACTTGGCTGAAATGCGCGGGGCTCTGGAGGTCTGGGAGAATTCGGACAGGGACGTTTCGAATCCGACGGCCCGGGCCTGGAAGAATTTTGTGCGCAATCTGCGCAATCAGGCCGCTTCGGTTCGCGCCACTCACGCGCGCAAGGATCCGGATAAATATATCCGGGGGAGCCGTGAGGTCGAACTGGATATTGTCGAGGCCGTGAAGCTCGCCGACAAAAGCCCGGATCCTTTAAGCGGCGAAAAGATACTGCAGCGGTTGTGCTGGCGGCGGCTGGATGATCTGGCCGGCGGTCATTTTTTTGATTTGGATTTCTTGATCATCCAGGGGTTGCGCCTGCAGCTTCTGGCGCGTTTTGAAAAAGAGGCATCGGTGCGGGGCGGGCATGTCTTTGAGGAATATGAGAAAAGCCTGGCCGGCCTAAGATAATCGTTTTTAAGCGCGGATCGTGCTGGCGCGGTCCGTTTTGATGGATGGGAGGAGTGCTGTGAGCGCAGAAAGATACGGGAAGACAGTTGGGGTCAACGGCAATATGGTGGCCGTTGAGTTTGAGGACCGGGTCATGCAGAATGAGGTGGCCTATGTTATCTCAGGAGAAGAACGGCTCAAGTCCGAGGTGATCCGGGTCAAAGGAAACCGCGCGGACCTTCAGGTTTTTGAAGACACCCAGGGCGTGCGCATCGGGGATAAGGTCGAGTTTTCCAACGAACTTTTGAGTGTTGAACTCGGGCCGGGATTATTGAGTCAGGTTTATGACGGCCTGCAGAATCCGCTTCCCGAGTTGGCCCAGCAGCACGGTTTTTTTCTTAAACGGGGAGCGTATCTCACCGCCCTGCCGGATGATCAGACCTGGGAATGGACGCCCGCCGCCAAGCCGGGTGACAGAATTTTTGCAGGAGAAAAGATAGGAATCGTTCCGGAAAAGATATTCCAGCATTGGATCATGGCGCCTTTCCATCTGGCCGGGGAGCTGGAGGTTGCGGAGGTCGCGGACAAAGGCGTTTACAAAGCCAGTAATACCGTGGCCAAGGTCAAGGACTCCCAGGGCCGCGAGCATTCGGTTTGCATGAAACAGACCTGGCCGGTCAAAGTCCCGATCAGCGCTTATGCCCGCAAGCTGAAGCCTGCCGATCCGTTGGTCACCAAAATACGCATTATTGACACCTTGGTCCCGGTTGCCGTTGGCGGAACGTTTTGCACGCCCGGACCGTTCGGCGCGGGCAAGACCGTGTTGCAGCATTTGCTCAGCCGGCATTCGGATGTTGACGTCGTGGTGATGGCGGCCTGCGGGGAGCGGGCCGGTGAAGTCGTCGAGCTTTTAAAGGAATTTCCGGAACTGAAAGACCCGCGGACCGGACAGACGTTGATGGACCGGACCATTATTATTTGCAATACCAGTTCCATGCCGGTGGCGGCGCGGGAGTCCAGCGTTTACACAGCCGTGACTCTGGCGGAGTACTATCGTCAGATGGGATTGAAGGTGCTTTTGCTGGCTGATTCGACGTCGCGTTGGGCGCAGGCCATGCGCGAGATGTCAGGCCGCCTGGAAGAGATCCCGGGCGAGGAGGCCTTTCCGGCTTATCTGGAAACAAGGATCGCTTCGTTTTATGAAAGGGCTGGACTTGTGGAACTTCACGGCGGCGGCCGAGGATCGGTCACCATCGGAGGCACGGTCAGCCCCGCCGGGGGTAATTTTGAAGAGCCGGTCACTCAGGGCACTCTAAAAGTCGTGGGGGCCTTTCACGGACTTTCCCGCGACCGGGCCAACGCCCGCCGATACCCTTCGATCGACCCCTTGGACAGCTGGAGCAAATACACCAGTTTTATTGACGCTGGCCGGGTGGCGCGGGGCCTGCGGATGCTGAAGAAAAGCAGCAGTGTTGAACAGATGATGAAGGTCGTCGGTGAAGAAGGCACGTCCCTGGATGAATTCGTGGATTATCTCAAAGGAGAATTCTTTGACGCGGTTTATCTGCAGCAGAACGCTTATGACGAAGTCGACGAAGCCTCGGATGCGCCGCGGCAAAAATATGTTTATGCGGTGATCGAACAGATCCTGGAGAACCGGTTTGCCTTTAATGACAAAGATGAGGCCCGGCGTTTCTTCCAGGAATTGCGTCAAAAGTTTATCAACTGGAACTCTGCCCCGTTTGAGAGCGGCGATTTCAAAAAGATCGAAGAGTCCATTCAGAAACAGATAACCGTTGAGGAAGATTAGTTAAAGGACAGAATCATGCGAAAAATATACAGCCATATTGTTCAGATCGCCGGGGATGTCATCACCGTCGAGGCCGAGGGTGTGGCCTATGGCGAGCTGGCCGAGATACAAACGCGTAACGGCGTGTCACTGGCCCAGGTCATCCGGCTGGACGGGAAACGCGTCTCCCTGCAGGTCTTGGCCGGCAGTCGGGGCATTTCGACCGACGACAAGGTCCGTTTTCTGAAAAACCCGATGCGGATATCCTTTTCCGATAACCTGTTGGGCCGTGTCTTTAACGGCAGCGGGACGCCGCGCGATTCCGGTCCCGAGCTGAAAGACAACATGATTGATATCGGCGGCCCGTCGGTGAACCCGGCCAAGCGGATTATCCCGCGCAACATGATCCGGACCGGCATCCCGATGATCGATATCTTCAACACCTTGGTCGAGTCGCAAAAGCTGCCGATATTCTCGGTGGCCGGCGAACCGTATAACCAGCTTTTGGCCCGTATCGCCCTGCAGGCCGAGGTGGACCTCATCGTGCTGGGCGGCATGGGTTTGAAGTATGATGATTATCTTTTTTTCAAAGAGACCCTGGAGGCCCACGGCAAGATGTCCAGTTCGGTCATGTTCGTGCATACCGCCTCCGATCCGACGGTCGAGTGCATGCTCGTCCCGGACATGAGCCTGGCGGTGGCCGAGAGGTTTGCGCTCGAAGGCAAACGGGTCCTGGTCCTTTTGACCGACATGACCAATTTTGCCGACGCCCTGAAAGAGGTGGCTATCACGATGGAGCAGATCCCTTCCAACCGCGGTTATCCCGGGGACCTTTACAGCCAGCTGGCCGCCCGGTATGAAAAAGCGGTGGATTTTGATTCGGCCGGGTCGATCACGGTCCTGGCGGTCACGACCATGCCCGGAGACGATGTCACGCATCCGGTTCCGGATAATACCGGGTATATCACCGAAGGACAGTTTTATCTGAAAGGCGGCCGCATCGAGCCGTTCGGTAGTCTCAGCCGGTTGAAGCAACAGGTCAACGGCAAGACCCGCGAGGACCACCGTACGATCATGGACCGCATGATTCAGCTGTTCGCGGATTACCGTTCGACTGTCGAAAAAAAATCCATGGGTTTCGAAATGAGTGCCTGGGACCAGAAGCTGTTGCGCTATGGGGCGCGGTTCGAAAAAGAATTGATGGATTTGGGCGTTAATATCCCGCTTGAGCAGGCCCTGGATTTGGGATGGGAGATATTGGCGGATATCTTTGAGCCGACCGAGGTCGGGATCAAGCAGGTCCTGGTCGATAAATTTTGGCCGCAGAAAGCGGTTAAGGAAAGGTGATCGTCGGGGACACGTTGAGGGGGGATAGGTGGCGAGGGAGAGCGGGATTTGACTCCTTTGGGGCCTGATATTACAGGGAAGATTAAATTTGGGATTCAGCGGTTTTTAACATGTCTAAAGTCAAACTCACCAAAGGCGAATTAAAACGTCAGCGTGACAGCCTGAGCCAATTCCGGCATTATTTGCCCACGCTGCAATTAAAGAAACAGCAGCTTCAGTCAAAAATTCTTGAGGCCCGGCGCGAGCTGCGGGAGCTGGAAAAGTCTTTGGCTGAACAGAAATCCGGGATCAACGAGTGGGTCGGTCTCCTGGGGGACCCGGACCTGGCCGGCCGGGTTGATTTAAAGGTTTTGGTCGTTCCTGAGGATGATGAGGTTTTGATTGAGACCGTGAACGTGGCCGGGGCCAAGGTTCCGTTTCTGAAAGAGATACGATTTAAACAGGTTGAGTATGATTATTATGATACCCCTTTCTGGCTGGACCGGGGGGTTGCGTCTTTGCAGGACTTCGCGCGGCTGTTTATTCAATGCGCGCTGGCCAGGAGGCGGATCGAAATCCTTAACAAGGAATTAAGGGTCACGACCCAGCGGGTCAATTTGTTTGAAAAGGTCAAGATACCGGAAAGCCAGGAGAATATCCGCCGGATCAATATTTATCTGGGTGACCAGCAATCGAATGCGGTGGGCATCAGCAAGGTTGCCAAAAGAAAGATCGCTGCCCAGGCGCAGCCGGTCGCCGTTTAAAGGTTAGACATTTCATGATTGTTCCTATGAAAAAAATATTTATTGTCCTCAGGCAGCCGGATATGGCCGAGGCCCTGCGGTTTTTGCGGGAATTGGGGATTCTGCATGTTGAGCATGTTCAGCCGCCCAAAAGCCTGCGGACAGGCAAGCTTAAGGAACAAGTGAGAATCCTTGAGCGGACCGTGGCCTTGCTGGCCCAGCAGCCCCGGCGGCCCCAGGCGCGCCTGAACCGCGATTGGGAGGAATGCGCTGCTGTTATTTTGGGCCTGACGGTCTTGATCGACCAGGACCGGGACGGCATGGCCAAAAGAAAGGTCAAGATCGAACGCTGGCAACCGTGGGGTGATTTTTCTTTGGAGGACGTGGAGTTCTTAAGGCGCCGCGGCCTGACGGTTGAACTGGTTGAGGTCCCGCAAAAGGAGTTGTCACAACCCCCGCCGGGTGTGGTCTTGAAACCGGTTTTTGTTCGCAATAAACGGGCG
>CAZBSU010000059.1:0-9728 GCA_964494745.1 uncultured Planctomycetales bacterium
GCATACATCCTAGCATTTTTTCTCTAGGTGTTGCACTTGCTTTTTGAACTCGGGCACCTTTGCCGTCCGCGCTCCTTGGCCTTAGACCTAAATCCATTCCTGTCATTGACAACGGCCTAAGGAAACGATATAGTAATTTTTCTAGTAATATGAGCGCCCCCAAATACATAAAACACAAAGGCATTATCCGGACCATGCAGCCGGGACGGCTCGAAGTGGAAGTCATTGTTGAATCCGCCTGCGGGAGCTGCCACGCCAGACGAGCCTGCGCCCTGGCCGAGACCCAGAATAAAACCATCGAGATTGAATTGCCTGAAGCCCGGCGCGCGCTTTATTCGATCGGAGAGACCGTAAACGTTTTGCTGAAACCGGCTCAAGGACATGTGGCCTTGTTTTACGGCTATATCCTGCCGTTGGCCCTTTTCCTGCTGGCCTTGTTTTTCTTCACAGCGGTCTTCCGGAATGAAATCACGGCCGGCATGAGCGCCTTAGGCCTGTTGATCCCGTACTATCTTATCCTGACACTGTTCCAAAAACAGATGAAAAAATTCTTTGCTTTTGACATCGAAAAATGGAAGCCGGGAATATGACCCCGGTCGTTGTGTCCACGATCCTTTCCCTGTGCGCGGTCGGCGGCATGGCCGCGGTGATCCTTTACTTCGTTGCCAGACGGTTCAAGGTCGAGGAAGATCCGCGTATCGACGAGATTGAAGAGGCCCTCCCGGGCGCGAACTGCGGCGCCTGCGGCTATCCCGGCTGCCGGGCCTTTGCCGAGGCCTGCGTCAAGGGAGGGGACCTGTCCCGGAAGCATTGTCCGGTCGGCGGGAATGAGACCATGGCCGCGGTCGCCAAGATCCTGGGCCAGGAAGTCCAGACCAAAGAAAAACGGATCGCCGTGGTCCGCTGTGCCGGATCAACCGACAAGCGCGCCAAGACCCTCCGTTATGACAGCGCGCCGATCTGCGCGATCCTGCATCAGACCGTATGCAGCGATACCGGCTGCCCGAACGGATGTCTGGGCCTGGGTGACTGCGTGGCCGTTTGTCCGTTTGACGCGATCCATATGGACCCGGCTACCGCCCTGCCGGTTGTGGACGATGAAAAATGCACGGCCTGCGGGGCGTGTGTGTCGGCCTGCCCCAAGGGTATTATCGAACTGCGGCCAATGGGGCCCAAGGCCCGCCGCATTTTTATCGCGTGCGTCAATCAGGACCGCGGGCCCCTCGCGCGCAAGGCCTGTCAGGTCGCCTGTATCGGCTGCGGATTATGCGTCAAGACCTGCCCCTTTGATGCCATAACCCTGAAAAATAATCTGGCCTACATCGACGCGGGAAAATGCAAACTCTGCCGCAAATGCGTTGCCGTATGTCCGACCGGGGCGATCGTTGAGGTCAACTTCCCGGTAAAAAAAGATAAAAATTATCAATCTACTCCGGAGGCTGGCCAAAAAACGGGGAACTAATGATCAGCCATCGAAGCAAAACCCTATTCCGTTATTTTGTAAATATCGAAAATGGCACTTCCAAACATAAAGACTTTCCCCCAGGGCGGATTACATCCCCCTGACCATAAATTGACCGCAGACAAACCCATTCAGGACCTGCCGCTGCCCGATCAGGTCTGTGTGCATCTGGGCCAGCATATCGGCAAACCCGCGGCGGCCATCGTTACGGCCGGGGACAAGGTCAAGGCCGGACAATTAATCGCCAAACCGGACGGGTTTATCAGTGCCGCGGTTCATGCCCCGGTTTCCGGCCGGATCGAAAAATTTATCGAGGCCGCAGACCAGACCGGATATAAAAAGCCGGCGGTCGTCATCAAGCGGGACGGGGATGAGTGGGAAGAAGGCATCGACCGCCGCCCGGATCTCATGAGCGACATCAAATTCGATAGTGCCTCTATCGTTCAAAAAATCGCCGATGCCGGGATCATCGGCATGGGCGGGGCCGGGTTTCCGTCGCATGTCAAATTACGTCCGCCGGAGGGCAAAAAAATCGAGTATCTATTGATTAACGGTGTTGAATGCGAACCCTTCCTGACCTCGGATCACCGGTTGATGCTCGAAAAGTCCCGTGAACTCGTTACCGGGATAAGGATTCTCTTGAAGGCATTGCACATCCATCAAGCCATTGTCGGTATCGAGGCCAATAAAACGGATGCGATCGAGCGCCTGCGACAGCATACGGTGACCGATCACGACATCGAGATTATCGGGCTAAAAGTCTGGTACCCGCAGGGAGGGGAGCGCCAGCTCATCAAGGCCCTGACGAACCGGGAGGTCCCGCCGCCCCCAAAAGGGCTGCCGCATGACGTCGGCTGCGCCGTCTTTAATGTGGCCTCAACGGTGGCGGTCTACGAGGCGGTACAAAAGAACAAACCTTTATTCGAAAGGATCGTCACCGTCTCCGGCTATGGATTGGCAACGCCCGGGAACTTCAGGGTCCGGATCGGAACATCCGTGGCTCAACTGATTGAGGCGGCCGGCGGCCTGCCCGGAACTGCCGGCAAGATCCTGAGCGGCGGCCCCATGATGGGCAAGGCCCTGCCGCAAACCGATATCCCCATCACCAAGACCATGGGCGGGATCGTTATCTTTCCGGCCGCGCAGGCCTGCCGCCAGCCAAGCCTGGAATGTATCCGCTGCGCCAAATGCGTATCGGTCTGCCCGTTAGGCCTGGAGCCGTATCTTTTGATGCGCCTGAGCGAAAAAGGCCTGTGGGAACGGGCCCAAGCAGAACGCATGCTCAGTTGCTGTGAATGCGGCTGTTGCCAGTATGTCTGTCCGTCCAACCGGCCATTGCTGGATTATATCCGGCACGGGAAGGCCGTTCTAACCAAGATGCTTCGTTCTCAAAAATCATGACACCATCACCGTTAACCGTCTCTTTGTCTCCGCATATTTCGGACCGGTATTCCGTGCGCGGCCTGATGACCAAGGTTATCGCCGCGCTGCTGCCGGCCTTTCTCGTCGGCGTTTACGTGTTCGGCCTGCGCGCGATCGCGGTCACCGGGATCGCGGTCGTGTCGGCGGTCCTGTTCGAGTGGCTCATTCAAAAATTCCTCCTGAAAGTCACCCCGACCATTACGGACGGGTCGGCTGTCATCACCGGGATCCTGCTGGCTTACAATCTTCCCAGCGGCATTCCTTTATGGATGGTCCTCGTCGGTACCCTGGTCGCGATCGGCATCGGCAAGATGCCCTTTGGCGGACTCGGGAAAAACCCCTTCAATCCGGCTCTGGTCGGCCGGGTTTTTCTATTGATCTCATTCCCGGTCGCCATGACGGCCTGGCCCCGGCCCCTGCTGCACCGTTTGGCCTGGACCGACGGGGTCACGGCCGCGACACCGTTGGGGATCTTTAAGGAAGGCCTGCGCGCCAATCAGGGCTTTACCGAGATCGTTGCGCAAATGCCGTCTTACTGGGACCTCTTTATGGGGAAAATGGGCGGCTGCATCGGCGAGATCTCGGCCCTGGCCCTGCTGCTGGGATGCGCTTATCTTTTGTGGCAGAGGGTGATCACCTGGCATATTCCGGTCTCTATGATCGGCAGTATTTTTGTCTTCAGCGGTCTATTTTGGCTGGTCAATCCCGATAAGTATCCGGACCCGGTCTTCCAGATCTTGACCGGCGGGGTGATGCTGGGGGCGATCTTCATGGCCACGGATTACGTGACCTCACCGATGACGAAAAAGGGCATGCTGATCTTCGGGGCCGGGATCGGATTGATCACGGTGGTGATCCGCCTCTTCGGGGCCTATCCCGAAGGCGTGTCTTTTGCGATCTTGATCATGAACGCGTTTGTCCCGCTGATCAACCGTTTTTGCAAACCCCACCGTTTCGGAGAATAGAACATGGCACGGCTCGAATCCTCCTTTAAAAATATGCTTCTGACGCTCCTGGCGGTAACCTTTGTCTCTTCCGCCTGCGTCGGTAGTGTTTATGAGTTGACGAAAGGCCCCCTGGCCGAAACAAAACGCCAGCGTCAAATTGCCGCCGTCCGTGAAGTCCTGCCGGGATTCGATAACAATCCTGTGGAAGAAAAATACCAGGTCCCGACGGACAACGGGGAACTGATCTTTTATCCTGCCGAGAAGGACGGCCATTCGGTTGGGACGGCGGTGGAGACCTTTAGCGATCAAGGTTTCGGCGGCCGGATCCGTTTGATGGTCGGATTTCTGCCGGAAGGGGCCATTCATCGTATCACCGTCTTGGAGCACAGTGAGACACCCGGACTCGGAGATAAAATCGACAAAAAAAAATCGGATTTCAGCCAGCAATTTGCCGGCAAGGATCCGGCCGCCTTCACTCTTACGGTTGACAAGGACGGGGGGGACGTCGACGGCATCACCGCGGCAACGGTCAGCTCGCGCGCTTTCTGCGATGCCGTCCGGCGGGCGGTCAAGGCCCTGAACCAAGCCGACCGGGATATCAAACCGATCGAGGTCGAAATCCAAATGGGCACAAATAGTCTCTGAAACACCATCTCATGAATCCTATCAAGAACGGCGCAGCATGAATCAATGGCAAAATTTTTCTAAAGGCTTCTTCAAGGAAAACGGCGTCTTCGTGCTCCTGCTGGGCATGTGCCCGACCTTAGGGGTTACCTCATCGGCCGTAAACGGTCTGGGCATGGGGCTGGCCACGACCTTCGTTTTGGTCATGTCGAATACCGTGATCGCGTGCATCAAAAACCTGATCCCGGACAAGGTCCGTATCCCGTCCTACATCGTCATTATCGCGTCCTTCGTCACGGTGGTGGATCTGGTGATGGCCGCCTACTTTCCCGAGCTGCATGGCCAGCTGGGCCTCTTCATCCCCTTGATCGTGGTCAACTGTATCATCCTCGGCCGTGCCGAGGCCTTTGCCTCAAAAAACGATGTGTTGTCATCTTTTATCGACGGGCTGGGGATCGGCCTGGGATTCGCCATGGCCCTAGTCATGCTCGGCACGATCCGGGAGGTCTTGGGCAGCGGTGCGCTGTGGGGTTATAAATTTATCCCGGGTGACGGCATGCTCATTTTTGTGCTGGCCCCGGGGGCGTTCATCGCCCTGGGATTCCTGATTGCTCTCGTGAACAAACTAAGGGAAGAGAAATAAATGGAATACATCCTGATCATTATCTCGGCGGTCCTGATCAACAATATCGTCCTGACTCGTTTCCTGGGCATCTGTCCGTTTCTGGGGGTCTCCAGTCGGCTCACGACGGCCGGCGGCATGGCCGGGGCCGTGGTCTTTGTCCTGACCCTGGCAACGGTTTCGACCTATCTGATCCAGAACTATATTCTCGTCCCGTTGGGGATCGGCTTTCTGCGCACGATCATGTTCATCATGGTCATTGCCTCGCTGGTTCAAATCGTCGAGATCGTGCTGAAGAAGGTCAGCCCGCCGCTTTACCAGGCCCTGGGGGTTTACCTGCCGCTCATCACGACCAATTGCGCCATTCTCGGGGTGGCGATCCTGGTTATCCAAAAACAATACAATCTGCTTGAAAGCGCCGTGTTCGCCGTGGCCAATGCCCTGGGTTTCGGCCTGGCCTTGATCATCTTTTCCGGGCTGCGCAAACAGCTCGATTTGGTCGATGTGCCCAAAGGCATGCGCGGGGTCCCGATCGCTTTGGTCGTGGCCGGCATCCTGTCCATGGCGTTCATGGGGTTCTCGGGAATCGTCAAATAAAAGCAGGGAATCGGACGCGCCGGAAACGCTTCGGGGTTCTGGATACAACATAAACCATGAAAATTTACTCCTGGAACGTTAACGGCCTGCGCGCGATTCATAAAAAAGGATTTTTGGATTGGCTCAAAAAGGAGTCCCCGGATATCCTGTGCCTCCAGGAAACCAAAAGCCACCCGGACCAACTGCCTGCCCAGCTGCGCGACCCCGACGGTTACACCTCATGTTGGTCTTCGGCCGAAAAAAAAGGCTACAGCGGCGTGGCCGTCTATTCCAAAAAGGAACCTGCCCGCGTCAATACCAAACTCGGGCATAAACCTTTTGATCGTGAAGGCCGCCTGCTGGAACTGGATTACGGTGATTTCACCCTCTTCAACGTCTATTTCCCCAATGGCGGCGCCGGCAACAAGCGCGTGCCGTTCAAGATGGATTTCTACGACGCCTTTCTCAAACACGGTGAAAAATTAAGACGGCAGGGCAAAAAGATCATTATCTGCGGGGACGTCAATACCGCGCACACCGAGATCGATCTTGCCCGGCCCAAGGCGAACGAAAAAAACACCGGATTTCTGCCCGAAGAACGCGCCTGGGTAACAAAATTTCTGAACAGCGGCTATATCGACACCTTCCGGCATTTCCATGAGGAACCGGGTCATTACACCTGGTGGGATTATAAGACCAAAGCGCGGGAACGTGATATCGGCTGGCGCATCGATTATTTTTTTATCTCGGCCGACCTTCTGCCCGCCCTAAAAAAAGCGCGCATCCTCAAAGACGTTCCCGGATCAGATCATTGCCCGATCGCGATCGATATCCGCCTATAATCCATGACCCATCAAAAAGGAGGAGACATGAAAAATCTTATGTGTGTTCTGATGATAAGTTTCCTTGGGTTATTTTGCACAAAACAAGGGGAGGCGGCCATGCAAATTTCAAGTCCTGCTTTCAATGACAATCAAGAGATCCCGTCCCAATACACCTGCCAAGGACAAGATATCAATCCGGCCTTAGAAATCAGCGACATCCCGGATACGGCCCAGACCTTGGCCCTGATCGTCGATGACCCGGACGCGCCGATGGGGACCTGGGTCCATTGGGTCGTCTTTAATATCCCGGCCGGCACCGTTTCGATCGCCGAGAACAGTATCCCGGGCAAACAGGCCGGGAATGATTTCGGCCGGGCCAGCTACGGCGGCCCGTGCCCGCCGAGCGGGACCCATCGCTATTTCTTCAAACTCTACGCCCTTGACACGGAGCTTGATCCGGTGGCGATCCAGTCCAAGGCCGACCTGGAAAAAGCCATGCAGGGCCATATCCTGGCCGAGGCCCGGGTGATCGGTCTTTATAAAAAAAATAAATCGCAACCGGGATAAAAAAATCCTTTTCTATTGGCGGTCCGCTGGTTTCGGTGTTATAAAAGGAGCGAGACTAATATCAATCTCATACGGAGGCCCGCATGAAAGACAACACTCCGATCTTGACAAAAATTCTCATTATCAGCGGTATCGCGATGTTGGTTATCTCGGTCATCCTGGCCATCATGTTGTCTCAATAAGCCGGACCTGAATCATCCGTCTTTTAAAAAAAATAAGTCATAGCCCGGCTGATGAAACCGGACAAGGATAAGGAGGTGCTTGTGAAGGGATTAAAATGGATTTTGCTGGCGATCGGTCTTGTTTTTGTGATCTCGCTCACGCTCGTCATCCTGAAGGGAATTCAGCAGGAATCGCAGAAGCAAAAAGAACAATCCGACTTTGAGGGCCAGTCCATCGAGGACGTCAGATCTGCTGTCCGTCGCGAAAAACGCTGACGCTTATTTAACGACTCGAGCATCGACAAATCCAAATCCCGTCTGAAATATTCAGGCGGGATTTTTGATCTCAAGACCTGTTGGCGGCAAATGACGCTGTTTCTCGTGTTGAACAAAAACTCCGGCCGTAAAACGGCCCATCCACATAAGGAACCAACCCGGATCTTATCGACTGACCGGCGGCCGGCCCCTTGATTGTTCGGCATTCAGGCGGATATCCGCCTGACCTTCGTCCGGGATCTCCCAATCGGGCCGAATCGCGCCGAACGGACATTCCGGCACACACGCCCCGCATTCGATGCATACCTTAGGATCGATCAGCATCCGGTCCTGCGTCTCCCGAAAGGCCGCGACCGGACAGACCAGGACACATGGGCGCTTTTTGCATTTATGACACGAGGAACAAACGACGAAGGGCATCTTCGATTAATACCGGATAAAAATCGTCTGGGCAGATTCGGATTAAGCATTGCCGCGAGTTCCGCAGCCGCTGGCTTTTTTAAAAGGCAGCGGCTAGGACTGTTTGAGCGGAAATGCTTAATCCGAATCTGCTTCCAAAAAATATTTCCTTCCAAGAAATAAAAAAACAATGGGTCCCAAATTCATCAAGCTAACTGTTGGGGCCAAACCACCAAAGATAAGCCTTAATCTTTGCGCTGATTTCCTTTCCGCTTTCGATAATCAGATAAAATTTTTCCAAAAAAATAAAAAATAAAAGCCTTCAGCCCGTATATCTTACGCAACAGGTCGCCCAGCGACCGGATCGATATCAGCATGTTCCAGATCTGCCGCGGCCTAAGATAAAATTCCTTGAGGCCGATATCGATCATCTCGTCGATCTCCTGATAGGAAAGCTGCGGATAACTCAACAGGGTTTTCTGTTCCCGCTCGGCGGTCAGCCATTCGCGCCAATCCGCAGCCAGCAGATAACCGTTCTGCTTGGCCCAGGCATACAGCCGGGTCCCGGGATAAACCGCAATGCCGGTGATCTGAATCGTATCCAGCGGTAGGGATTTGGCAAAATCGACCGTCGCCCGGGCACTCTGACGCGTCTCACCCGGTGCGCCGATCATAAAGCACCCGTGAATCATAAAGCCCAGTTCACGCGCGCGATCCGTGAAGGCCCGCGCCATTTCGACATTGACCCCGCCTTTGCACACGGCCCGGAAGGCCTCATTATATCCGAATTCATACCCGACCATCAACATCCGGCAGCCGGCCTCACGCATCAACGGCAGCAGGGTTAAATCGGTATCGATCCGCATGTTGCAGGACCAGCTGATGCGTTGATGCAGGCCGCGGGCCATGATCTCCTGGCAGATCTCGCGGACATGCCCGGCATCAGCCGCAAAGGTATCGGTCTCGAACATGATCTCGCGGATTTGCGGGTGGACATCCAGATCGTATTCCATTTCATCGACGACACGCCTGGCCGGAAGCAAACGCAGACGGTGCCCGTACATCAGCTGCGGGTCACGGCAGAACGTGCAGGCATTGTTGCAGCCGCGGCCGGTCATCAAGGTGAGAAACGGGAACTTCTTGCCGGCATCGGGATACCATTCGGGTTTGATCAACTGCCAGGCGGGAAACGGCAGCTGATTGACATCCAGCGGTTCACGGGCCGGATTATGGATAACGACATTGTCTTTACGCCACGTCAGGCCCGGGATGACAGAGACCTCGTTTGCGGCAGCCAGATCGCGTAAGGTAAAATCATATTCCCCCCGGATGATGTAGTCGACCGCGCCGCCTGAGATGGTCAGGGTATCTTCGGGTTCGGCCGTGACGTGCTGGCCCACAAAGACCACGCCGCAACGCACGGCCGTTTTGATCTCGCGGGCCTGGTCAATGTCATTATAAATGGACGGCGTCGTGGCATGGATGACCAGCAGTTGCGGCTGAAAACCCTCGATCTCCGCCAGAACCTGACGGAAAGGCAGGTTGCGCGCCGCAGCCTCGATAAAAATAACCTCATGGCCCGCATCCAGGAGGATCTGGACCGCGGTAAGGAGATACTCGGGATGCCGCTGAACCCGGCCGCGGGATTTGGCGGCCCAGCGGGCGACCCGCACGAAATTGTCTCCGTAGGTCGGATTGAGAAAAGCGATGCGCATCATGAATGGCCGTTCAAAAAAATGTTATGACCCTGTTTGTTGACGGTAAACCATTGTTTCGATATAATGGTTTGTTTTAGATTATAACATCATGCCCTAAAGGACACAAATCTATCATGCACAAAATAAACGG
>CAZBSU010000060.1:0-9683 GCA_964494745.1 uncultured Planctomycetales bacterium
ACGACCGCTTTGGCCCAAAACAGCGGTCATGGCATAAGCAGCCGCGATGGATAACAGCGGCAGGGCCGGCAGCAGATACTGGCTGAAGGGTATACGTAAAAGACCGACCGGCAGCCATAATAAGAGCCCCATGATGGCTATGGATTTGATCTTAATTCCGGTCTTTGAGTTAACCAGAACGTAGAGAATCCCGGCCGAGGCCAATACCCAAAATAATTTGTCCAAGGCAAAGGGGACTTTCATGCCCGGGGAGGTTATGGCCATCGCAACCGTAGGCAGACGCCGTATTTCTAAAGAAAACGGCAAGAGCTTGTCCGAGTTCAGGCTAAATTGAAAATTGAGATGATAAAGATTGAAATGCCAGGCATCGCGGAAATAATCCGGCAGCATGCCCATGCGCCAGAGCACGAGCCCGAAACATATGACGGGGAGAAAATATAATGCAAAGAATACACCCAACGGCTTCATCTTGATTTTTTGGGTCGAGACAAGCCAGGTCAGGACGAATCCGTATGCAAGAAATAAAAAAATGGCTTTTTGCAGGAATAAAAAGGCCACGCCGGCCCATAAGCCGCTTAGACCCAGATCGAATTTTCGGCGTGAATCGAGAAAACGAATAAAATAAAGGATGGACAGCATCTGCATGATGACCTGCCACAGATCGGGGCGGATGTCGATCGCTGTCAGAAAAAAACTCGGTATCGTTGCCAGCAGGGCCAATGTCAACCAGGCGTTCATGGCGGAAAGTGACAATTCTTTAACGAGGCGGAAGGTTAACCATAATAAAGCCAATATCCCCGCGGCTTGAAGAAAGCGTAAATAGATAAGAACTTGGCCGGATTCTGGCAAGGAGTGCAAGATCGGCATTAAAAAGATCCACAAAAGCGGGTGATGATTCTGAAAAAAGTCCACATAGGGCAGATAACCGATATTCATCATCCAGGCCGAGTGGACATGCTCCAAGGTGTCTTTTGAAAAATATTTGTAGTAGGCCAGCCGAGGAAGAAAGACGCCTGACATAATGGCGACTATACCGCGCAGAATATTCAGATGCTGGCGCGTCACGAAACCTTTTAGGGCGCGCCGAAAAGCGATGGCCATGCCTAAAATCAATCCGGCCATAAGGACCAGCAAGCCCTGAGCCTGGTCAGGATTCAGGAGATTCCCCAAACGGCAATCGGTTTCGCAAATTTGCGTCTCAAGTAAAAAACGGGACAAAAGATCGGGGAGCGTTGGCGGTCCCCATTCAAACATGACGGCCAGGCCACCTAAAAACAACAGGCCGCTCAAAACAAGCCCAATTATTATCGCCGGTTTAGGCAAGTGTCGCGGGAGATAAATCATATGACGGTGAAGGTCTTGCGGCAGATCGGATCTGCCGGGCCAAATCCGCCAGGCAAGGGCCTTGGTCGAATTTGGTCTTAAATTCATGTCGGCGCGCCTGAGCCGCCGAACGGTATTTTTCCATTTGCGATAATATCGTCATAAGGCCATTGGCCAGGCTTTCCGGATCGAGGCGGTTAAGCAACAAACCATTGAAGCGATCCTGAACAACATCACGGGCACCACCGGTATCGGTCGTGACGATCGGGAGTCCGCTGACAGCAGCTTCCATCAGGACGCGGGCATGCCCTTCATAAAAAGACGGCAACACAAAGACATCGCTGCTCTGGTAAGCGGCCGGCATTTGAGTTTCAGACAGGCGCCCGGGCCAGATGACATTATCGTCGAGATGTAATTCTTGTGTTCGTTTTAACAAGAAAGGCTTCTGCTCCCCAGTGCCTGCCAGAACGAAACGCGTTTGGGGGTATCGGGGCACAACTGTCTTTACGGCCGCAAGCAGGGCTGGCAGATTTTTTTGCTGCGTCAGGCGACCGGCAAACAAAACAACATGCCTATGAGCCTGCCCCGACCAGATCGATCGGAAAACCGGGCGGCAGGCCGGATAAAAATGATTGCTATGGATCCCCAGCCCATGTTGCAAAGCGGTTACCGGTGATGCGGATGGGTTTCGATAGGCTTGGATTTTTTCTTTCAGCCCTGGATGGACCGTCGTCACACCATCTGCCCGGGCCAGGAGATAATGCCCCAGGCGATTATACCAGGCATGGAGACGGGATTCCCGCAGCCAAGACACATTGTCCAGATAATCGCCATGGATCTGAATGTGCAACGGCACACCCAGCCGTTTTTTTAGCAGATAACCCGCCAGGCCGGCCAACAAGGGATCCTGAGTGGTGATCAGATCGATTCGGTCCCGGCGATGGATCGCCAGCCCCATGTGAACGGCATCGGCCACCATGCCGGCGGGTCCGGCAGAGAGAGTCGCCGACACCGATAAAGGACCGGCGGTCCATTCCGGCGATAAAAACGGCTGACGGGGCGTCAGGATCAAAACGGCATATCGCTTGAAAAAACGGGCCAACCGTTTTTCCCGGTTTTTGGTAAGGGTCCCATGTCCCGGGCGGAGATCACATAAGGAGCGGTCTAATCCGATAAATAAGATGTTCATTTTTTTTTAGGCTGTCGGGTTCGCGGGCAACAGGTCAGTGAAAATTTTTTCGTACCTCTCCCCCATCCGTGTCATGGTGAAGAGTTCTTCGACTCGCCGGCGCCCTTGCCGGGCCAGGGCCGCGACCAGATCGGGATTATCCAATAGGCGTGTGATCTGATGAAACATGGTTTCGGCGTTAGCCGGCGCAAAAAGAAACCCGTCCTTTTGGTCTGTGATGATCTCGCGTATGCCCGGGATATCGGAAGCGACATTCACCACCCCGCGGCTCATGGCCTCGATCAGGGCCATACCAAAGCCCTCTTTTAGAGACGGAAAGACATGCAAGGTTAAGGAATCCAGGATCGGGACGATGTCATGGCGTTCGCCGAGAAAGAAAATTCGATCTGCGACGCCGCAATCCTGGGCATAAGCTTTAAAAAAGTCCTCACGTCCCCGCGTCAGGCGGTCGGATCCGACGATCACAAAACGCAGATCAGGATATCGGTCCTGCAGGCGGGCCGCGGCATCAATGAAGAATTCATGTCCTTTATTGACGCTGTCACGGACTTCGTAAAAGTAGGCCAGCATCCCGATCAGACGTATCGATTGATCGAGCCCCAGCTCGCGGTGCAGAAAGAATCGATCTTTGGGGACGGCATCCATTCGGGCCAGATCAATCCCGTTGGGAACCACGTGCCACTTTTTACGCCGGATGTGATGGTGAGCCATATTTTGTTGAACCGCCCGCGACACGCAGACGGTCGCGTGGTCGAGGGGGTTGCTGAATCGTTCATGATGGACCTCAAGGCCGTGCAGGACCGAGACGATACGCGTTGGCGGCACGAGCCGGGCGGCCAAGCGGCCGAAGAGGCGCGCCGCCGGCAGATGCAGGTTAACGATATCATATTTTTCCCGCCGCAAGAGACGAACGAATCCGCGAAAATGAAAAAGATCCTGCCATAATCGGGTTTGGCGCAAATAGCGCATCTGGATGACGGGATTGGTCCACACGCTGATGCCCTCCTGTTCGAATCCCAGGCATTCGGGAGAGCGTTCGGGTAAAAGCAGATGCACCTCATGGCCGCGGTTTTTCAGCTCCCGGGCCAAGAGGCCGTCAAACATAATTTTGGCATAGGCCTTGGCAATCAGGATTTTCATGAGGTGGAATTTTTTATGGCACTGGCCGGGGTGCCGACTACGGTAATCCCGTCGGGGACATCGCGAATGACGACACTGCCGGCACCGATAATGACATCCTTGCCAACGATGACACGGGGCAGGATCGTGGCCCCGATCCCGATCAGCGTCCGTGACCCGACCCGGACCCCGGAACCGCAGTTGACCCCTGGACCGATATGGACGAAATCGCCGATCACCGCTTCATGCCCGATCAAGGCTTGTTTGTTAATAATGACCCCCTGGCCGATTTGAACACATGGGTCGACGACCGCCCCGTGAAACACCGAAGAGCCTTCTTGAAGAAGCACGTTGCCGCCGATCGAAGAAAAGGGATGCCGGATGGAGACCAACGTCAATCCCTGGCGGTGCATGAGCGCCGTCTTTTCCTTGCGGATGTGATTATTGCCGATCGCCACCAGGCCCAACCGTACGCCGCGTGCATAAAGGCTGGGCAGTTGTTGCTCTCCGCCCAAGATCGGATATTCCCAGACACGCGTGCCGGCCGGCTTGCTGTCGTCCAAGAGGCCGATAATGTCATACCGCCCCTCCCTTTGGACGATATCGGTCAGACAGGCCGCGTGGCCGCCTGCGCCGTAAATGATGATTTTATCCCGCATGCCCCACCTGATCCCTTTTTGACGATTTTGTAAAGAAAAAAAAGATCAATCCTGAAAGCGCTCCGGCGCCCATAACGATTTGATCGAAGAAGGTCACCCCAACGGCGCGCAGAAAAAAACTTGAACCGCGTTCACGATTCAGGAAAGAAAGGAAATGGGCGTTCAGCCCGCCCCAGACAAGAAGTCCCCCAAAAAGACCGGGCCACCAGCCTGTCAGAAAATTGACCAAAACAAAATAGACGCAGGCAATGGAGGCAAGTTGGTCGACGCGCGCGTGGGCAAAGCACCGTTTTCGCCACACCTTAGGGAACCCTCCGTAGCGCCAAAAAGTCTTGGCCCACCAAAAGGGAACGCGAAAATCATTCCGGACAAGAGACCAAGCGGAATACTGCTTCATATGTTCGATCTCCAGTCCGCGTTCCAGACGGATGCGGTAACCGCGGCTTTGATAGCGCTGCCCGAGTTCGGTATCGTCGGTCATGCGATACGACTCATCGAATGGAAAAAAATCGCGGCGTCTGACGGCGATCAATGAGCCGTAAAGAAAATCCGTATCCGTCCCAGCGCGACGGAATATATGATGCATGTACAGATTTTTATATTGAGAAAAGAAATCCGTAAAAACACAGGTCTTGGCCAGGATCCCGGTCAGGGCCGTCAGGTGGCTCTCCTTCTCAAAAACGCGGGCTATCATCGTTAAGGTATCGGTGCGGATGCCGACATCCGCGTCGATAAAAACCAGCAGCTCGCCCACGGCCTTCTGGGCCCCGGCATTCCGGGCATGGGCAGCCCCCGAGGTTTTATCCAGACGCATGGATTGACAGGGATAATCCTGGAGGATGCCGGGGGTTTGATCCCGGCTGTTGTCATCAACGACCATGATCTCAAAATCCCGGCGCGGATAATCAGAGGCCAGGATAGACTCCAGGCACGGTCGGATCGTTGCCTCGGCGTTGAAGGCCGGTATGATAACCGAGATTTTCATGAACGCAGTATCCTTTTGACGGCATTGAAACCCTGCATAAAAGCGGCATCCATATTGCCTTCTTCATAGCGAAAACCGCCGAAACGTCCCACCGAATAAATTTGGTGTTTCAGTAGATAGTTGTGAATAAATTCCAAATGCGGATCGCGGTTCAGGGTCGGGACAGGATACGAGACCGGACAGGTCCGCATAAAGACGCTGACGATCTTATCCCGGTCATCATCGTTCAACAGGCCGCAGCGTATCAAGGCGGCCACCGAATCGCGGTAGATAGACCTTTTTTCACTTTCGCGGTTCGGGTTGGCCCGGATTTCAAGCAGCAGCGAGGCATAGCCGTTGGCCGCCCGGCCGGGGGTGTTCCGGACAGAATAGTTCGATAAATGGGTGACGCGGAAAAAGGGAATATCCCGGGCCCCGAAATACATCCATGTGCGCGGGTCTTTTCGTTTGCTTCGCAGCCCAATACCGATCACAAATAAAGGATTGCTTTTAAGCCGCTGGGCGGTTCGCCTGATCCCGCCCGCATGGGATGAGATCATATGTGTCAGGGCGCGAATGTCGCCAGTGTAGATCAAGGCGTCATAGGACTCGCAGCGGCCGTTAGTAAATGTCACCCGTTTGTTTTGGATATCAATCGACCTGGCCTGATGTCGGTAAGAAACGTTAGGGCGGAACTGATTTGCCGCAGTCTCAAAAATCCGGCCGATACCGCCTTTGGCCGGGTAGAAAAAGTGATGATTGCCGCCCCATCCGCCGCTACGAATGCCTTGGGGGCGGTCCTGGGGGAAATCATTGGGACGCAGCGGGCTGATACGGGATGGGACCCAACCGGTTGACATCCTTGTTAAAGGATATGACCACATTTTTTGGTTCAAGGGGATCAGGTACCGGTGCGCCAGATAAGGACCGAAACGTGATATCAATAGATCACGGAAATGAGCCGGAGGGCCCCCTTTTTGGGGCCGTTCGTTAAGGCTGCGTTGGCACCGGGCATAATCTTTTTTGGGCAAGAAATGAATATTATTCTGAAGCGGATACGGCACCCAGCCCGCGCGGGTGTGGACCCATGTGTTCCGTTTGATCCGATTAAGGCCGCCGTGGGGGATCTCGGACAAGAATTGTTGAAAGATCGCACGGCGGCTAAACAGGACATGCCCACCAATATCCCACGTGAATCCGGCGCGGTCACGGAAACTGGCGGCCAAACCGCCGGCATAGGGGTTTTGCTCGAAAAGGCCCCAATGAGGATAGCTTAGCCGGTCCAGGTGCCAGGCCGCGCCGATCCCGCAAGGTCCGGCCCCGACGATGATGATCCGGGGCAAATCCGGCGGCCGGCGCTGTCGCGCGCCAGGATTATTTTTTGATTTCGGCACAGATCGCATGAATTTGTTTGATAAAAGAATCCGCCTCATTATAGTGGCTCACTTCGGAATAAGCCTGATCAGCAACCTTGCTAAGCAGGGCGTCGTCATTCCATATTTTTTGAATGGTCCTGACCAAACTCGTGACGTCTTTCGGATTGAAAAGAAACCCGTTTTGGCCGGTGCGGATGACCGTGCGGCTGACCGCATTCTGCGCCACCACGGCCGGTGTTTTTAAGAGCATGGCCTCGCACAGGATCAGGCCGAACTCCAGATACACGGAAGGAAACAAGAAAAGACGAGCGCCGCGCAGGTGTTCAAAAATTTCCTGACGGGGAGCCCATGGGAGGAGTTCCATATTTTGCAATCCATGCTCGGCGATGAAACGCCGGCACATCCCCTCCAGGGGGCCTTCCCCGCAAACCCTGAACCGGATAGAGGGCAGTCTTTGGGCGCATTCCAAAACGATCCGGATGCCTTTTTCTTCGACAAACCGGCCGGCGAAGAAAATGTAATCGGTTTTGGATGCGGGCTTTTTAAGGAGGGCCTTGTCGATATTCATGTAGTGAACCAAGAAATAAATTTTGTTTTTCGGAAAGAGACCCCGCAAGAATTCTGTCCGGTATTTGACCGAACAGATAAAGGCGTCCGTATATTTCAGGAACAAACGATTGCACAAATGCCGGTAAGCGTACAAAACGGAATACAAAGGGTTACGCAAACAGTTGTAAACAATGGCCCAGACGGGTGAACAACGGAAACAGAGATCGCAAAAGTTTTCCTGACGCACACATGTCCCTCGGGGACAAAGCAAGCGAAAATCATAAATGGAAAATAAGATCGGGATCCGACGGCGTTTCAGGGCGACACAGATCCAGGGATTGATCAACGGGACCGTATTGTGGATGACGGCCATATCGGGGCGTTCGTCTTCAAGAATCTTGATGAAGTCACGCGGGACCCATCCCGGCAGATTCCCGGAAACCAATTGAAGGATTTTTTGCCAAAACGGCAATGCATGAAACGTCTTGGAATGCCTGATGTATTCAACGACTTCAAATTCAGGCGAGGTGCGCAGTCCGTTCGCCAGGAGCTCGGTCAGGAGATCTTCGCCGGTAATCTCGCTATACGTATTATGGACAGCAAGAAATTTCACGGGTCATTGATGGTTGACGGGAGAGTTGACGGCCGAGAGCCAGACCTTGTTCGATACAGGCATCCATGTTGATATATTGAAACGAGCCGGTTCGGCCGAGAATAAAGAGATTCTTATATCGCGACAGAAAATCCGTCACCGTCCGCAACGATTGTTTGTAGTCACGGGTGTAAACGGGATAGGCGTATTTTTCGCGCAGAACGGCGTGATCGACGATATCAAACCGGTTCACGGCCGGCAGGTCCCGGATCGTCTGATGGGCGATCTCGGCGTCGCTCAGGCCCCAGATGCGGTCGGCCGGGTCGCAGAAAATTTCACAACACAGCCCTGTCCGGTCCCCGTCGGCCATATCCGCCGACCAGTTTTTGGGCTCGTGAATGCGACCGAAGATTTCCTGCCCCGGGAAATAAATCCAATGCTGGGGAGAATATTGTTTCTTGTTGAGGATTAAAAACACGAAGATCAGGCTGCGATATTCCAGGTGCCGGGCGGCGTCTCGGACCGAGGCCGGTGGGTCACAGAGCCCTGTCAGAACCGGCAAGGGCATGGTTGAGACAAGCCGGTCACACTCGAGCCATTCGGCATTGTTGACCTGAACGCGGTTGATCCGGTCTTTACCGATATCCAATCCGGTAACTTTTGTGTGCAAGCGCAGCGGGATACCTTCGGCCAGGCGTTCGGCCAACTGCACGATACCCTTCTTCGGATAAATGAATTGGTCCGCAAAAGAACGGATGCCGGGATCGTGAACGAAGGCGCAGCGGATGGCCCGCAGCAAAGAGACATCCTGCAGGCGAATGTTGACCCATTCTGGAGATAAATCCTCGCAGGGTCTCCCCCACACTTTCCGGGTATAGGGTTCCAAAAAAAGCCGATAGAGCCCGTCACCGAAACGGTTCGCCGCCCTGCCGCTGAAGGAACGTTCCTCCATGGGGAAGATTTTGCGCAAAAAGAACGTCAACAGGCATAAACCGGCCTGCCAGGGCGTCAGCTGCCCCATGACGGATTTTTTCAAAGGATAATCGATATATTTATTTTTCCAAAGAATTTTGCTGCGGCGCGGCACCGTCAGGATGTCTTCTTTCAGGATGGTCCGAAACAAGGCCTCAATCTCAGGATTGGGCGTAAACAATCGATGCCCACCCAAGTCAAATCTCATCCCGTCATAAGTGACGGTCCGGCAGAGACCACCCACGGTCGCCTCTTGCTCTAGGACAAGACAGTCTTGCAGGGTGTAGGCACAGGCCAAACCCGATAAACCCGCGCCGATAATGATATGGGATGGATGTCTCATATTACTGTTACTAATATTTATTTAAATTAGCATATTTGATTTTTTTCTTCAACTTGTTTTTGGCCGATATCCCGCAGTCGGTAAGCAGGAAAATGGAAGATGGGGGCGGATCAATTGGTATGATTCAGGAGATATTCCGGTCTGACGTTCATCAGGCTGCGGAATATATTGACAGCCGCGTCTGGATTATGATTTTCCATCAGCCGGATTAACTCTTTTATGGCCGCGCGCTTGGATTGGTGGCCGTGCGGGCAAACCCAGGGTTTAAAAGTCGGCCAGGGGGCATTTTTTTGCAGCCGGTCAAGAACCTCTTCGCGTTCGTAAGCCAGCGGCCGGATGACCGTGATCTTGCCGTCAAAAAGTTCCTGGCAGGGGCGCATCCCCGCGATCTCGGCGTGAAAAATCATATTCATGATAATCGTTTCAATGATATCATCCATGTGATGGCCCAAAGCGACTTTGCGGCACCCCAAACGGCTGGCCGCCTCGAAAAGGATTTTACGCCGATTCCACGAACACCAGAAACAATCAGGCGAACGGTTCGGGACGGCCTGAGAAAGGATATGTTTTTCCATCCGATAAGGGATATCTATCGCG
>CAZBSU010000061.1:0-9596 GCA_964494745.1 uncultured Planctomycetales bacterium
TGTCTGGATCCTGTTTATCTGGATCAGAAGATTCCGAAGACTCCGCAGGGTTGTCAGGAAGATTCTTAGGCGTATCGGATTGGGGATCTTTTTTATCTTGCTCTTCGAAGGGTAAGGTCTCTTCTTTTTTTATCGTTTTGGATTCCTGGTCCATTTGAATATCCGGGTCAATATCCGGGCCGGATTTGGACGGTAGGGATTCTTGACCGGAGGATTCTTTTTTTGGAACAGGTTCTGGCTCCACGGGATCATTTTCATCTTCGGGCTGGTCTTCGTCTTCCGGTTCCCGTATATTCGACAGGATATCAGGGGCTAAAGAAACCGTATCATCGCCCTCCGGCTCTGTTTGTTCTGCCTGTTCATCATCTGTCTTTGTCTGTTCAGGGGGCTTTTGTTCATCTGATGAATCTGTTGGGGCCTCGGCGGCCATATCTTTTGTCGAAGACTCTTCGGCCGCGTCCGGAGGCCTGACATAAACCGATCCGGATGGCTGATCAGTCTTCTGTTGAACGCTTTGTTCGGGGGGCTCCGCGGGAGGCTGTCTTTGTTCAGATTCCACGGATTCAGCCGAATCATCTTCAGACGTTGTGTCAATTTGGGATATACCCGTTTCGGATTCTGGCGGGGCCTCTTGGGAAACCGCCGGATCCGGCTTATCTTCTGAAAGACCGGGTGTTGGTTCGGGTGATCCCTCCGTTTTTTCCTCCCGTTTATGAGCGGATGCCTCATTGGCTGAGGTCTCTTTGAAATGATCCACCAGATCGTGAATCTTTTGGTCTTTAGCGCGAATTTCTTGCTGGACGGCATCCAATCGCTGTCCCATTTCATCCGAACTCTCTTTGGATTGGTTTTCGTCCCGCTGGGTATCGCTGAGGGCCTTTTTCTTTTCACTTAAATCTTGTTCAGCCCTACCGATTTTCTCTTCCAATTGTTTGATTCTTGCCAGATGTGATTTGGATTCCGCCTCGGCATTGGCCAGGGCTATTTCCAGGTCACGGCAACGGTCTTTGCTGTCTTTAAGTTCTTTGTCCAGGAGATCTTTGACCTTGTTGAATTCCTTGCGGGCCTCCATCTCGCTGTTGAGAGATTCTTCGGTTTCTTGGAGGGCCTGGCTTTTTTCTTTAAAAAGCATATCCAATTGATTGTTTTGTTGTTCCAGGTCCGCTATCTTTTTTTCCAGTTCCCGGCTTTTTTGGATGATATCCGCCGACTCGGGATGCTCGATTTCCGGCGCGGAATCAGATGGTCCGATTTGTGAGCCCCCCTCTTTTTCGGCTTCTGTGCTCGGCGGTGGTTCGGGTGCTGGTTCGGGTCTGGCCCTGACGTCAGCTGCCGCATCGGACGGCGGTGCCGCCTCGGCTTCAGGGGGCTCTGTATTTTCCACCTGATCTTCCTGCGGGGCTTCCTTGGAAAAGACATCCCCTAAACGTAAGTCAGCAGTGCCTTTTGCATTATCTTGATCGGAAGGCGTTTTTTTTGATTTAAATTTATCACCCAAGCCGCTGATATTGAATTTATTCATAAGTTGACTCAGCCCGCTTTTCATCGTTGATTGTTCGTCCTCGGAGTCGGATGGGGACTCAATGGCCGCAGCACCCTGCTTGGGCTTGAGGCCGGACACCAGGCCTTGGATCTTGGTGATGAGCGGATTCGTTTGAGATGGGGCCGACGGGGCAGACTTTTCCGTTTCCGGTTCAGCAGCGGAATCTGCTTTTTGTGGCTCTTTCCATATTATCCACGCACAGAAACCAATCGTGGCAAAGATAGTTAAGACTAAGAAAATGAAGATAAAAAGCATAAGGTCTGAAAAAAATGGTTGCAGGCTAAATTATATAGTATTAAAACATAAAATTATTGTATCTGTCTATAAGAAAATAAATTAATTCTTTTCATGACCAATCATAATTCTATTTATTTTTTTTCTGAAGGGATTCTTCCCTTTGGGCCCGGATTTTATCAGCGATGTGACGCGGGACCTGAGCGTAAAAAGCCGGCTCCATGGAGAAGCTGGCCCGCCCCTGTGTTAATGAGCGCAAGGCATTGGCATAGTTGAACATCTCCGAAAGCGGGACTTCGCAGCGGGTCGTTTTGAGTTTACCCTGCATTCCCATGGCCACGATTTTCGCCCGGCGCGTGTTAAGATCGCCAATGACCGTACCCATAAATTCCTCCGGCACCATGCATTCCAGATTCATGATCGGTTCAAGAAAGACGGGCTTGCCTTTTTGCAACCCGTCTTTCAGGGCGGCCTTGGCGGCCAACTGAAAGGCGATATCGCTGGAATCCACGTCATGAAAGGAACCGTCAATCAGGGTTGCGGTGATATCGGTCACAGGGTATTTGGCCAGGACCCCTTGCTGGGCCCCGGCGCGTATGCCTTTTTCCACCGAGGGGATGTATTCCTGGGGGATATGGCCGCCCTTGATCTTGTTGATAAAGACGATCCCCTGCCCGGGCTGTTCGGCCGGAGCCAGATCGATAATGCAATGGCCGTATTGCCCCCTCCCCCCTGTCTGGGAAATGAATTTGCCTTCTATTTTGGTCACTTGTTCGGTGATGGTCTCCTGATAGGCTACCTGAGGGCGGCCGATCGTGGTCTCGAGATTGTGTTCTCTTTTCATCCGGTCGATAATGATTTCGAGATGCAATTCGCCCATGCCCGAGAGGATGGTCTGTCCGGTATCGGCATCGTATTTCACCCGCAGGGACGGATCCTCATCCAGGAATTTGTTCAGGATCAGGCCCAGTTTGTCCTGGTCTGCTTTCGAGTTCGGTTCGATCGCCATGGAAACGACCGGTTCCGGCAGGCTCATGCTTTCAAGGACCAGGGGTTCTTTGTCATCGCAGATGGTGTTACCCGATTTGGTTTGTTTGAGACCCACCAGGGCCACGATTTCTCCGGCGCCGATACGGGAGACGATCTCCTGTTTGTTGGCGTGCATGACCACGATTTTGGCGACGCGTTCTTTTTTACCGATGGAAGAATTGTAAAGGGTATCGCCGCTGTTGAGCAGGCCGGAATACATGCGGGTATAAAAAAGTTTGCCGACATACGGGTCCGAAGCGATCTTGAAAACGAGTCCGCACAGCGGCGCTTGCAGCGAAGGCGGGCGTTCGCGGGGTTCTTCGGTCTTGGGATCGATGCCCTTGATCGGCGGGACGTCCAAGGGCGATGGCAGATAATCGGTGATCGCATCCAAGACAAGCTGGATGCCCCGGTTACGCAGCGCCGTGCCGACCAGGACCGGGAAGAACGCGGCCCTCAGCACGCCCCGGCGAATGGCATCCTTGATATCAGTCACGGCCAGGGGCCCGCCCTGAAGAATCTTTTCGGTCAGGGACTCATCGCCTGCGGAAAGCCGTTCGAGCATGACCTGGCGCATTTGGCCGGCCTTATCTTTAAGGTTTTCCGGGATCTCGCGGCGTTCCAATTCCAGCCCAACCTCGTCTTTATACACGATATATTGTTCTTCAATCAAATCGATGATGCCCTTTAATTGATCTTCGCTCCCGTCCGGGTAATAGATGGCGGCGGCATTGGCCTCAAGGCGTTCCCGGATCGCTGCGATCACGGCCTCGTAGTCGGCCCCCATCCGGTCGATCTTATTGACGAAAAAAATCCGGGGCACGCCGTAACGATTGGCCTGGCGCCAGACCGTTTCGGTCTGGGACTGGACGCCGCTGGTGGCGCAGAGAACGACCACGGCCCCATCCAGGACTTTTAACGAACGTTCCACCTCGACGGTGAAGTCGACATGGCCCGGAGTGTCGATGATGTTGATCTTTTTCTTTTTCCAGAAACAGGTGATGTTGGCCGAGGTGATGGTGATCCCCCGTTCCTGCTCTTGCGCCATCCAGTCCATGGTTGCGTTCCCGTCATCAACCGTGCCCATGCGGTGGATCACGCCGGTGTAAAAGAGGATCCGCTCGGAGGTGGTGGTTTTGCCTGCATCGATATGGGCAATGATGCCGATGTTGCGCAAGTCCGCGAGGTCTTGGGCCGGGGTGGCCGCTTCTTTTTCCGCTTCGGCGGGTCGGGTGGGCTGTGGTTGCTCCTTTTTATCCGACGGGGTTTGTTCTTCCTCTGCCGGAGGCGGCGTGGGCGTCTCGGGGGTTGCGGCAGGGGTTTGAGGTTCGGCCGCGGCCTGGGGCTCGGGGCGGGCGCTTCCTTTGAGAATAAATATTGGGATCTCTTCCTGGGTACCGGTAATGGTTTCGATCTTTTTGATTTTTTGTTTCAGCAGTTCGATTTGTTTGTCCAATTTTTCGGAAAGTTCTCCCTGACGTTTTTGATTGAGGCGTATACGGCCGCGGGACTCATTGATCTCGGCCTCGGTATCGCGGGCCTGTTTTTCGGTCTTTTTGATATTTTCTTCGAGCCGGTTGATGCTTTCTTGATGTGATTGGGCATCGGACTGGGTCGCGGTGACCTGGGTTTTGACCCGGCGTGCCTTGCGCTTATGTTCTTCAATAGCGTCTTTGCTCTCTTTGAGAATGCGATCGAATTCGTTGCGGTCGCGCTGGTGGGCATGCAGGACCTTGCGGTGTTTGAGGATGTTTTGCTCGTGTTCCTCGATCAGTCTTTTTAGGCGGGCCGTTTGTTCGGTCAAGTGGCGATAGCGCTCCTTGAGTTCATCGTGGTGCAGGAGGAGTTCTGTCTGGCGGGCAATCTGTTGAGGGTCGGCGGTCTTGACCGGCGGTGGCGAGGGGGTTTGGCCGGATTCCTGGCCCTTGATGCCGATGCGCTGAAGCAGTTCGTCACCGGTGATCCCCTCCCCCGAGGACAGGGATATCTTTTTTTGGTGCTGTATTTCTTTTTGCTTTTCGTTCCACAGGATCCACCCGATGGCAGCGAATCCCGAAAAAATAATAATAATTCCGATATAAAAAGGAAGCAATCCCTCCTCCCTTGCTGGGTCTTAAAAGATGTCAGGGCGAGTCATATGCCCCGGGTCCCCCGCGGTTTTTGAACAATCCGTTGGGGGCAACGGCGTCTTGTATCGAAAGACAAACGGTCTTATTGGAAGGCCACAACCGTCGCGGTAAAGTTGGCCCGGACATATCCGTTTTTGAGAACTTTTTGGCCCGGCAATTTTTTCCAGGTCTCTGTCGCGTCAACCTGGAGATTGGTAAGGGCATCCCCTCCGAGGTTGGCGGCCTCTTTCTTCATTTTGGCGATGATGGCCTCTTCATCCTGTCGGCGTTCCGTATTGATGGTAACGAATCCGATGACTTCATACGGGCGGTCGATTTTTTCAATATAGACAATCTCCGCCGATGATTTTTTCGGGGCGTAGACATTGTCCGTGACCTCCTGGGAGTTAACCCGGTAGATGCTGCAGGAGGTACTGAGGAAAGACAGGATAAGGACGAATAACATAGTTGACCGCATGGGCATCCTCCTTGTTGAAATGATTCCTATTATTGTTCTGTTTCGTTGTTGATTTCTTCAAGCCCTATTTCGACCACGGCCTGGTCCCAGCCGTGGCCCGTGATCTCGGCCTTTATTTCCGGGTCGCTTTTCCCCTGTCTTTTTTGGCGAAGAAGAAAATCCTTTAAGATCCCGAGGTTAAAGATTTGATGTTTGTTTAGTCTCCAGCGCAGGGGGCGTTCTTCCTGAGGACCCTGGCGCTTCCAGGCCACCAGGGCGATCCCGATCGGCAGGATCAACAAGGCCAGGGAACCGAAGAAAAGCTCGGGGGTTGATTGACCGAGAAGATAGGCCGCGCTGATCCAGAAGACATCGAAAAGATAATGCGCCACGATAACCGGGATAATGCCGAACCGCAGATAGACACTGCCCAACAGGAGTCCCAGCAGTGTCACCTCAAGACCACGAAACCACATCGGATAGACAGGATAGGCGCTGTGGCCGAACCCCCAGATCAGGGCCGCGGCGACAACGGCCAAATAGGCTTTTTTAAGGACTTTTTTGCCCAGGCTGATGGAGAAAATCCGGAAAGTGATTTCCTCGGTTAATCCGGCACTCAAGCCGATGACCAGGGCGGTGAAAAACGGGAAATAACTTTCGGTCAGATGGGACATCCAGGTGTATTCGACCCATACGCCGAGATACTTCTGTCCCAGGGTAAAGGCCAGTGATTGAAGGCCGAGCATGATAGCGGCCGTCAGATAACCGAGGACAATCATCTGCGCCACCGGACGAGCGAAGAATGACGATTGAATGTAATGCAGAAAGGCCCCGTGCGGTTTTTTTGGGAATTGTTCGTAATGCAGTGATTCGCCGGCCAGGGCCGGCATGAGAATGCTGATCGTCAGGATAAAGATATCCATGATCAAGGTCATGATGGTCCGCCACAGGAAGGACGGCAAGGGCGCGGTGGTTTGATATTGCATGAGGAATCCCTGAAAATGATTCAGGTGGGCCAATAAATGCAGAACAAATAAAATCGCGGTTAAGGTCAGGCAGAAGTTTTTGACAGTATGCAGAACGAGATTGTTCCGGCGGACGGCAACGACGAAGATGGACACGGTCAATAGCATGAGAAAGACGATCCGGAACAGGACCGTCAGGTTGCTGCCGGTCTCCTGTTCGCGGGCGAGAAAGCGGTTGAAGTCATCGGGAACTTGGACGTAATCCTTGGAGAATTTGAGGACTTCCTCCCCGGCGACCGTAGCCCCGACGAGCACTTTGCCCCGGCCGCTGTTGTCATCGTTGTTCCATTTGATGGACGGGATATCTTTTTCCCAACGAAAGGAATGCTCGGTGCGGTTGTCGAATTTTTTGGACAGATGGCTATGCGGAATATACTTTTCGGGATCGAAATCGAAGTGGCTCGACAAGAAACGAACGGCCGTTTGGCGGGCGTCGTCCTCGCTGACGGAGGCGCGGGCGGCGGTCTCGGGGATCGTATGGATGAGATCAACCACCTTGCCGTCGGCCGCGCTCACGAAGATGAGGAACTCTTCTTTCTCGTTCTCGCGGAAGAAACGGTTTTTCCAGTTAAAAAGGTCAATGTCGTGTTTGGTCAGGAATTCGACTTCTTTGTGGAATCCCAGTGCCTTTTGGAGAAAACGGTCTGTGTGGGATTCTTTCTGAAAGACGACAGCGTGGAGATAGGAATCGGGGTCAACGCCTTTTTCTTTCTGCAGGAATTCTTTGGCGAGGCGGACCGCTTCCCGGCGGTCAATACTCAGATCGATGAAGGCGAATTGAGCATAGGTGAAACGATACCAGACCAGGAGGCCGATCACGGCCAGAAAAACGAAGATCAGCCATGTTTTGGGACGTGCATGCATAGAAACGATATCCTGATACGCCGCTAAGCTCAACCCATGTGTTCTCGGGGGCGCTTAAAGCAGGTTGATCACCTCTTTGGGCAGGCGGCGTAGCTGCTGGGTGCCCAACACCTTGATGGCGTAACGTAAGATTGTTAATTTTCTTTTTAGCTTTTCGTCGGGTTCATTCACCTGGCTCAGGCGTTTGCGCGACAGGAATAGCATCTTGCGCAGTGTGTTAAAAATGATTCTTGCCTCCCGGGCCCGCAGGGTTTTTCGGCCGATAATGTCTTCCAGGCTTTCGAAGGCCAGTTCATTGACCGTGCTGTTGTAATGTTCCAAATTGAGGATCAGGGCCGGGATCATGGACTTGAAATATTTGTAGCGCTCCATCAGGCAGAGCGTGTGCCGGGTCTCGATTTGGACGTATTTGGAGTCGGTCCGGTTGAGCCGGCGCAGGAGGATTTTTTCGGCCAGGCGTTTTTCCCCGGCGACGATTTCCCCGGCAAAGGTATTTTTGAAGACCCGCACGGCCGCGGCCATTTTGATCGGACTGAGGGTGTCATCCTTGATCATGGCCAGCAGAATTTCAAGCGCCTCCTGATTGTATTTCTCGGTGTATCCTTCGAGGAGGAGTTTGTCGTCAAAGATGGTGTGTCCCAAAAGGACGTCGCGGTTGTCCTCAGCATGACCCGCCGGCAAGGCCATCATGGCGTTTAGACAAAAACCTATGAGGGCAAGAATGAACGATAAATATATTTTTTTCATATTACGATATAAACTCCATAGAAAAGTCAATTGCCCGGGGCGAATGCGTCAAGGCGCCGATCGAGATCCGGTCCACGCCGGTTTTGGCAATGGAACGGATATTGCGCAGATTGATTCCCCCGGATGCCTCCAGGAGGCACGGTTTCAGGCTTTTTTTATTTATCGCCACAATCTTACGCATCTGTTGCGGCGTCATATTATCGAGCAGGATCACGTCCGGTTCGGCTTCCCGGGCCTGACGAAATTGAGCGATGGTATCAACCTCGACCATGATCATCTTGGAGGTGCGGCGGCGGACATGCCGGATGGCCTCCTGAATCGTTTTGTCCTTCTGATAGGCGATCTGATGGTTATCCTTGATCATGACCATTTCTTTGAGATTGAAGCGGTGGTTGATCCCGCCGCCGGCACGCACCGCCATCTTGACCAGACCGCGCAGGCCCGGTAGGGTCTTGCGGGTGTCCATGATCTTGACCGGGTAGGGATGCACCCGTCGGACAAAACGGTTCGTGATCGTCGCGATCCCCGAAAGATAGGAAAGAAAGTTTAAGGCCACCCTCTCCCCCGTCAACAGGGCCCGGGTTTTTCCGTGCAAGCTGATAATCTTGCTGTTGCGTTTGGCCTTGTCGCCGTCTTTATGATAGGTCTTGAAGCGCATGCGCGGATCCAGTTTGCGGTAGATCCGTCGGACGATCTCCAGACCCGACACGATGGTATCCTCGCGCGTCAGGATATAGGCCTCAGAGACCTGATCCGAACGGGTCAGGATATTGGTGGTGATGTCTTTGTTGCTGTGATCCTCGCGCAGAGCACGGGTGATAATTTCATTGACTCTTTTTTCCATTCTTGATCCTTAGCTAGATGATGTCAGCCGAGACTGCGCATGACTTTTTCGAGTTCGGCGATTTTGGCCTGGATTAAGGCCAGGCGATCCTTTTCTTTTTGAACGACAGCCTCAGGGGCCTTATCAACAAAATTTTTATTTTGCAACCGTCCGGCCAGGTTTTCTGAGTTTTTGCGGTATTGCTTGATTTCTTGCTGCATACGCGCCTTTTCCTGTTTTATGTCGACAATGCCGACGAGGGGGATAAAGAATTTAACGGTACCGGCCATCCCTGTCGCGGCTTCGCGTATATCCGGGAGCTTTTTCTGGAAGGTCAGTTGTTGGATCGGGATGAGGGCCTTGATGATATCTGTGTTTTTTTCAAGTTCGATGAGCTGACGGTCGTCTGCGGCTGAGATCAGACAATCGATCGGTTGCTGGGGTTTGATATTCCATTGGGCTTTGAGGTTGCGCATACCGGTGACGATTTCCATCAGCAGGCCCATGGCCTTTTCGTCGTCGGAATTGATGTATTCCGGGCGACAGACAGGCCAGGCCGCGCGGCTGATACCCCCTTTTTCGGCGTCAGGGGTGAGATGCTGCCAGATCTCTTCGGTGACAAAAGGCATAAACGGATGAATCAGGCGCAGGGACTGGTCCAACACGTTCAGGGCGACCTGTTGGATCTCGGACTCCGCCAAACGGTCTTTGATGATTTCCAGATACCAGTCACAAAATGTCCGCCAGAAAAAATCATCTATCAAAT
>CAZBSU010000062.1:0-9092 GCA_964494745.1 uncultured Planctomycetales bacterium
CAATATAACGGGAAGAGACTAATTCAGCGTTTCGCGGTTAGCCAATAGATGCTTGCATCTTTTAAAATGGCAATTCTCACTTAGACCTTGAACCATCGGGAAATTCCTTTAAATCTCAAATCCTTTTTGAAATGACGAAATCAGCACGATCGCACGAACCGTCCATCTGGAAAATTGAAGGCCTTATTTTTGACATGGACGGCGTGATCACCGATACGATGCCGGACCATTTCCGCAGCTGGCATAAAGTCTTAGGCGAAGCGGGTCTAAGGGTCAGCCGGCATGATATCTATAAACGCGAAGGCCAGCGCGGCATCCAAAGCATCCGCGAGTTCTTCGCGGAAAAACAAGTAAGGATTTCCCAATCCCGAGCCCGGAATCTGCTGCGGCGCAAAGAATCGCTTTTCAAAAAAAGCGTGCGGCCGCGTTTTATCCGCGGCGCGCGCCGTTTCCTGAAAAGACTCCATCGCCAGGGGATCCCACTCGCCTTGGTGACCGGGACATCACGACGGGAGACAAACCAGATCCTGCCGGAGCCCCTGCGTATCCTGTTTGCGCATATTATAACGGGTAACGATACCCGGCAGGGCAAACCGCATCCGGCACCGTATCGTAAGGCCCTGCGTCTCATGCGTGCCCAGGCCCGAAACACGGCGGTCATCGAAAACGCTCCGCTGGGAATCCGGTCCGCCAAGTCCGCCGGCTGCCGCTGTATTGCCCTGACCTCGTCGCTGCCGACCGAATACCTGCATGAGGCTGACCGGATTTTCGACTCATTCTCAACTCTTACACGACGCATCTGTTTTGAGCATCATGCGGCGCAAGCACGGACAAATCATGAAAAATCCTAAGATCCTTTTGGTCTATAAAATGAGCGCGTATGACTATTACCGCCGGGTCAAACGGCTCTCGCCCGCCGCGATCAGGATCCATCAAAAACGTTTTGCCGACACCCACCAGCGTCATTATCAAACCCTGCACGAGGTCGAGTCCTTTTTGAAATCAAATAAGATCCGTTACCGCCGCATCTGGCGCGGCCGCATGCGGGATTATGCCTCTTACGATATGGTGATTACCGTGGGCGGGGATGGGACTTTTTTGGAAGCCGCCCGCTATGTCGAAGACCAACCGATCATCGGTATCAATTCCGATCCGCGCTGGAGTATCGGGCATTATTGCGCCGCGGACAGCCATAATTTTTCAAGCGGGCTGACCGCGGTCTTCAAAAACCGTTACCGGATCAACCGGCTGCAACGTCTGTGTCTGGCTGTTGCTGACCAAAAAAAACAGGTGCGGATCCTGAATGACATCCTGATCTGCAACCGCGTGCCGGCCGCGATGAGCCGCTACCGTTTGCGTATCGGACGCAGAAACGAGGAGCAGCGCGGCTCGGGCTTATGGATCGCCACCGCCGCGGGTTCAACCGGCGCGATTTATTCTGCCGGCGGCCGGCGTTTGCCCTGGACCAGCCGGCGGTGGCAGTATCTCCCGCGTGAGTTGAACGCCTTTTTCCGCCGGGAATATCGTCTGGGAGGCGGGATCATGGGACCGGGGCAATCCCTTAAACTCACATCCCTTATGAAAGACGGAATGATTTATATGGACGGGGCGCATTACAAAAAGACACTGCCCATGGGGGCGACCGTTACGGTCATGCCCGACCGCCTGCCGTTAAACCAGATCATTTTTTGACCGTTGCATGACAAGCTCAAAGACATCAAAATCCATGCCCTTCTTGGCCCGGCGGCTTTTGGCCTGGTACCGGAAGAATGCCCGCGACCTGCCCTGGCGCCGCACCCGGGATCCTTACCGGATCTGGGTTTCCGAGGTCATGCTGCAGCAGACAACGGTCAACACCGTTATACCTTATTATTTACGCTGGATCAAAATCTTCCCGACTATTCATGACCTGGCCGCGGCCAGACCGCAGCGGGTCTTACGCGCCTGGCAGGGCTTAGGATATTACCGGAGGGCGCGCCACCTGCACGAAAGCGCGCGCCTGATCTGTCGCGACTTCAACGGAAAGATCCCCACAGACGCGCACCGGTTGCGCCAACTGCCCGGTTTCGGGCCGTATACAACCGCGGCCGTCCTGAGCATTGCCTTTAATCAACGCCGGCCCCTTATCGACACCAACGTTCGCCGAGTTTTGCTGCGGCTGTATCATCGGCACGCGTCGTCACTCAAACCAGACGAAACGTGGATGGAGGATGTCCTTACCCAACATATGCCGGCCCGGGATGTTCGCCATTTCAACCAGGCCCTGATGGAACTGGGGGCCTTGATCTGCCGTTCGTCCCAACCTCTCTGCGGCCAGTGTCCGTTGAATTCACTCTGCCGCGCCAGGCAGCACGGAGATCCGGATTCCATTCCAAAACGCTCGCCGAAAGTCTTCGAACAAATTCGGGTGGCTGCCGGCTTGATCGAAGACAGGGGAAAATATTTCATCCAGCGGCGTCCGCCGACCGGGCTGCTGGCTGATCTGTGGGAGTTCCCGGGGGGCAAAGTAAAAGACAAGGAAACCGTCCGTCAGGCCCTGGAACGGAAACTCAATGAAGAGCTCGGCGTCCGGGTCACCGCCGCCCAGCCCTGGACCCGTATCCGCCATGCCTACACTAAATTCAAGGTGGATCTGCATATCTGGCGCTGTTCGACCGACCCGCTGCCGCGCCGCAGCCGCACGGCCAGATGGGTTGATCTTTCCCAACTGGACCGCTACCCGATGCCGTCCGCCAACGCCAGGATCATAAAGCGCTTAAGCCAAAAAAAGAAAGGTTCAAAGCATGCGCATTCTGTTGACCAATGATGACGGCCTGTCGGCCGAAGGATTGCAGGTCCTTTACCGCCAATTAAAAAAATTTGCCGATATTACGGTCGTTGCCCCGGATTCGGAACGCAGCTCCGTTGGGCACGGCATCACCTTAACCCGTCCGCTGTGGGTCAAAAAGATGCGTTTGAGCGACGGCCGCTGGGGCTACGGCACCAGCGGGACCCCAGCCGACTGTGTCAAGCTGGCCCTAAATATCATCCTGAAACGGAAACCTGATCTGATTGTCTCCGGGATCAATCAAGGCCCGAATGACGGCACCAGTATTTTTTATTCCGGGACCGTGGCCGGGGCCAGGGAGGGGGCCTTGCTCGGGATCCCGTCAGTGGCCCTGTCCGTGGATTCCCTCAAATCAACGGATTTCCGGCCGGCAGCACGGTTATCCGCGCGTTTGATCCAGACGTTTTCCAAAACAGACCTGCCGCCCAGGACCTTCCTGAACATCAATTTCCCCAACGGCCGGCGCCGGCATTACAAAGGCATCCTTGTCACCGGGCAGGGCCGTGACCCTATCCACGGCAAATTCAAAAGGAATAAAGACCCTTACGGCCGTGAATACTTCTGGATGTTGGCCAAGTCTCCGCTTTGCAAAGATGACTTATCCCAGGATACCTACGCCCTGGCCCAAGGATATGTCACGGTGACACCGATCCACTGTGATGCCACGGACCAAAATTTTCTGGCAAAACTAAAGAATCAAAAATGGCCGCGTGTTTGACATGAGGCGACACCGTCTTTTTTCCGGCCGAGGAACAATCCGGTTTTAAAGTTGATTTTTTTCTTAAATTTATTATATTTTATCATAGAATAGAAACAGACCCTTCCTAGCGAAACGGACGTTTTATGCCACATTCCGAAGCCGGCTTGGATACAAAAATCCTGATCATCGATGATCAGAAATTGCATGCCCGTTATTTGGAGAAGATATTAAATCAAGCCGGGTATTCCCAAGTCAACACCCTGAACGACCCGGTCAAGGTCTTGGCCACCTGCCGCGAATTCAATCCTGAATTGATCATTCTGGATCTGATTATGCCGCAACTGGACGGCTTTCAGGTCATCGAACAGTTGAAAAGTATCCGCCGCGAACATTATCTGCCGATCCTGGCCTTGGCAGAGGAAAAAGGGTCGGAATTCCGCATCCGCGCCCTGCAATCCGGCGCGACCGATTTTCTGCAGCAACCCTACGAAGAGATCGAACTCCTTTTCCGTATCCGCAATATGATCACGATGCGAAATCTGCATGTCCAAGTCGAGAACCAGAACAAGGCCCTGGAGGTGCGGGTTCAGGAACGGACCAAGGAACTGCGTGAGACGCAGCTTGAAATCATCCAGCGCCTGGCCATGGCGGCGGAATTCCGCGACGGAGGGACCGGCGAACACATCATCCGTATGAGTCATTACTGTGGGCGGTTCGGCCGCTCGCTCGGTCTGGACGAGCAGGAATGCGAACTGCTTTTTCAGGCCAGCCCGCTTCACGACGTGGGGAAGATCGGTATTCCGGACAACATCCTGCTCAAGCCCGGCAAATTGACCCCGGAGGAATTCGAGATCATGAAGGGGCATACCACCATCGGCGCCCAATTGCTTGACGGCAGCAATTCCCCGGTCATGAAGATGGCGCGGATCATTGCCTGGACCCATCAGGAAAAGTGGGACGGCTCCGGGTATCCCCGGCACCTCAAGGGCAATGACATCCCCTTCGTGGGCCAGATCTGCGCGGTCTGTGACGTCTTCGACGCCCTCACATCGGACCGCCCCTACAAAAAGGCCTGGACGGTCTCGCAGGCCATTGATGAAATGGTCAAAAGCAAGGGCACCCACTTTCAACCGCGTCTGATTGACCGTTTTGTGGAAATTCTGCCGGATATGGAAAAAATCAAAAAGCAGTATAGCGAATAAACCCTGGCGTGGTATTATCTTATAAAAATCGATTATCATGACCTCAGAAAATCCGACATTCAAACCGAGCGTTCCCGAGCTCAATCTGCTCGAAGACCGGGAGATGCTGACCGATTTTTCGCATGAGGCGCAACGTCATCTTATCTCGGCGCGTAACTCCCTGCTGGTCCTGGAAACCGTGGCCACCGACAAGGAGGCCCTTGAAAATATCTTCAAGACCTTTCATACGATCAAGGGGCTGTCGGACTTTTTAAACCTGAACGATATCTGCATCCTGACCCGCGAAGCCGAAGGTCTGATGGACCTGCTGCGCAAGGATGCCCTGCATTTTGAAGGCCGACCCGCCAACTTGATCACCCAGGCCATCAACATCCTTCAACGTCTGCTCGAACTTCTCGATGAACAAATCGAGAACGGCGGCAGCCTGAAATCGAAATACCCGGATATCCGCGATCTGATCGCATCGCTTAAGCAGAACACCGCCCGCAAGCCAGAGACACAGCCTGCCCCGCCGCCAAAGGGGCAATCCATGCCCACAATCAGTTTCGAACCCGACCTGTCGGTATGCGTCCAGCTGCAGGAGAAAATCAAACAGGACGCCCACGACACCATCTCCATCGAGAAAAAACAGCTTGAAAAATTCATCAATGATTTTCAGGAGACCAGCCGTGAACTCAAAGAGGTCCACAGCAAACTGATCGAGCGTCAGCGGGAGCTGATCCGCGAAAGGGAACTGGCGATCAAACTGACTCAAAAGGCCCAGGACGAGGCGCGTTCCAAAAGCGAATATCTGGCCAATATGTCGCATGAAATCCGCACCCTGATCAACGCGATCCTGGGATTCACCGACCTCCTGAAGGTGGCCGATCTGGACCGCAAACAAAAAGAGCATGTCAACACGATCATCCTCAGCGGCAAGATGCTTTTGGAAATCGTGAACCACATCCTGGATTTTTCGAAGGTCGAGTCCGGCAAGCTCAAACTGGAGAGCGTGGATTTCAATCTCGAATATATCGTCGAAGAAGTCTTTAAGATCATCCGCACCCGCTTGGCCAACAAACCGATCCGTCTGGCATTCGATATTGCCGATGAGGTGCCCCGTAACCTGATCGGCGATCCGACCCGGCTGAAACAAATATTCATCAATCTGCTGGATAATGCGATCAAGTTCACCGAAAACGGCGAGATCCACATGGACGTGACACTGGAAAAATCACCTCCGATGCCCGAGATGCCGACCTTGATCAAATTCACCGTGCGCGATACCGGCATCGGCATACCCGATGACCGCCATGAAGCTATCTTCGAGTCCTTCGCGCAGGCCCATGATTCCACAACCCGCCTTTACGGCGGCACCGGTCTGGGGCTGGCCCTGTGCAAGACCTTTGTCGAGACCATGGGCGGCCAGATCTGGGTGGAGTCCCAGGTCGGCCAAGGCAGTCAATTCATATTCACCGTGCAATTGCTTGAGAGCCCGATCCATCTCAAGCGCAAGGAGACACCGGATTTTGCCGAATACAAGGGCACGCGGGTGATGGTCGTCGATCATTATCCCCATTCGGCCAAGGCCCTGAAGGCCCTATGCGAAAAGATCCAGCTCAACGTCATGCCCATTGCCAAATCCGCCAAACAGGCCTCGGAACAGCTTTTGGCCCTCGAAGAAAAAGACCAGCCCATGCCCGCGATCATTTTTATCGACGTCACCATGCCGGACAAAGAGGGCTTTATGCTGGCCTACAAAATCCGCCAGCAGGAACGCTACCGCCAGATCAAACTGGTCGCGATCTCATCCGACGTCAATGTCGATTCAACCGACGAATACAAAAAGGCCGGGTTCAATCATTTTCTGGCCAAGCCCATCATCAAGGGCGAAGTCACGGACGCAATCCGCCGGCTTTTGGGCGACCAGCTTCCCCGGGGACGGATCCTTTCCAGCGACGCCTTGGAAAAGATCTCCTGTGAAGGCGTGCGCGTGCTGGTCGTCGAAGACAGCATGCCCAATCAGGAGCTGCTGCGGGTCCATTTCGAGGCCCTGAAATGTGTCTGCGACTACGCCATTAACGGCAAAGAAGGGCTCGAGAAGCTTAAAGAAAACGAATATGACATCTGTTTCATGGACCTTCAGATGCCGGTGATGGGCGGGCTGGAAGCCACCAAACTGATCCGCCAGAAACTGAAACTGGATGTGCCGATCGTGGCCTTGACCGCGGCCGAATTTCAGGAAGAGAAGGACCGCTGCTACGAAGTCGGCATGGATGATTATCTGCCGAAGCCCTTCGGCGTGGATCAACTCAAGGAAAAGATCATCACCTGTACAAAAATGTAAACCCCATAAAACGATCATCGATACATCATGAGCAACGATAAAATTCTTATAGTAGACGATTCCGATTTGGAACGCGAGTTATTGATCGAGGTCCTTAAAGGCGCCGGCGTGACCAATGACTTTCTGCAGGCCAAGACCGGGGAGGATGCCATCCAGATGCTGGGCACGCGTTATCCCGAGATCTGCCTGATCCTGCTTGACTGGCAGATGCCGCTGATGTCCGGCATGGAATTCATGGAGGCCGTCGTCAAGGTCCCGGCCGTCGCCAAGAAGGCCATCATCATGGTCACGGCCTCGGGCACGGACGAAAACAAAAAAAAGGCCTATAATGTCAATCCCAATTTGGCGGGATACATCGTCAAGCCCTACACGCCGGAGTCGATTCTGGAAGTGATCCGGCCGTTTGTCACGGTCAAAGACGGCAGTTAAAAAGGAGACCTTTATGTTTTTCGGCAAACCCAATCCGGATTTGGAAAAATTCGCCGACCTGCTGATCAAAGGGGTGGTTGCGCTTTTTCAGGAGCGCGGCGAGCTCACATTCACAAACGAACCCCAAAAAGAACGCAAGCAGATCATCGAATACGAAGGCAAGATGCGCGCCGACGGCATGGAAAAATTTAATAATGAGCCCGCCTATGTGTCTGTCGTCAATTACTATGCCGGCGAAACCGATATGCAGAAAAAAAAGACCCTCGGCGCCTTGGTCATCTATGTCGAGCAGGCCTATCTGGCGAAACTCATGAAGCTGCTCCAGTATCCGCCGGTCGACGATGAAAGCGAGGAGGCCATGCTGGATTCGTGCGGGACATTAAGCAATATCATTGCCGGACGTTTCAAATCCGAGATATCGTCAGGCGGCTATATCGAGCTGGAGATGTCGCATTTTCAGACCTACCGCAACTCGGCCTTTGCCGGAGTGGCTTTTAATCGCAACGAATATGACATGTACGTCGTCAGTTTCGAAATCGCTGACACAAAACGTCTCGTTATGGAGATGTCCATGGGTATCGTGCCGACCCGGTAAAATCCTGGCCTTAAGGAAGGATGCCGTTTATGTCAACTGAAGACCATATCGATTGGACGAAATGGAACGACGCGGATTTCCAGCAATACCTGGATGAAAACAGCCAGGCCCTGCAGATCCCGCCGGAGATCTACCGCCGCATCCTGGGCAAGGCCGTGGAACAGACCCGGCAGGACATCCCCCAAATAGAAACGGCGTTTGGAGTCGATGATATCGACACGATCCAGACGATCTCGCACCGCTGGAAAGGGGATTATGATAATCTGCGGATGACATCTTTGGCCCAGGCCGCCCGCACGGTCAACACCGAAGCCAAAGGCGGCCGGGATAAGGAGGTCATGACCTCGGGGTACGAACAGTTCAAGGCCCTCTTTAACGACATGGCCCAGAAATTAGGCTCATAATTTTTAATACCATAAATTCAGGAACCGTATCATGACAGACTATGACGACCAGAACGCGATTGATTTGGACATCAATCAGATCTGCACCCAGCTAAAAATCCGCCCGGAGATCTACATGAAACTGGTTAACAGTTTCGTGCAAAGCCTGGACGGCAAATACAAACGTTTCAGCGCGGCCCTGGCCGAAAACGACCGGGAGACCATGCGTATGATCCTGCATGAGATCAAAGGCACCGCGGGCAATCTGCGCCTTTATGCGTTAACCGGGCCGGAGTCCGTGCTGCACGTCGCCGTCAAGGCCGGCGAAAATCAGAACATCCTGGGCCGGCATTTCGAGATGCTGCAGACCGAGACCCAGCGTTTGCAGAAATACCTATTGGAACTGAATAAACAATTCGGGGAGAACCAAGACAGCCCGGATTCTTGAAGAGGGGTGAATCATGTATAAAATCCTGATCGTTGACGATAACTTTGAGAACCGTCAATTGCTGGCCGAGATCCTCCGCGAGGTCGCGGTTTGCGATTTTGCCGCATCCGGGAAAGAGGCCATTAATGCCTACAACACGGCCCTGGAGCGCCAGGAGGCCTACAATCTGATTCTTCTCGATA
>CAZBSU010000062.1:9102-9430 GCA_964494745.1 uncultured Planctomycetales bacterium
CCTTGGGCGAAGGCATCCCTGTCATCATCGTGACCGCTTACGAGAAACGTTTTCTAGAGGCCTACAACAAAGGCTGCGATGATTATATCCTTAAGCCCATCGATGCCGATGAACTCCTTCAAAAGATTGCCGGGCTGCTTGATAAATCCGAGATTGACTAAAGACCGCGTTTACGCAGTAACCCGCCGCACCCTAACCCTCCGTGCCATCAAGCCCGTTCGCTGACCCTGCGCTTTCTGGTTGCAATCTATGTATACATATACTATAATCACTTTAATTAGTCGATCCTGAAATACTACTTAAACAGTTAAAACAGTTAAAGTTAAGT
>CAZBSU010000063.1:0-9353 GCA_964494745.1 uncultured Planctomycetales bacterium
AATAACACGAAAACTATGATCTAATCGTGAAATGTGTTCTTTAATAGCGTTGATCTCAGTATCGGGTGTTTGCGTTTCGTTCGTAGCGGAACAGATATACTCTTCGTCCTCCATTTGTCCCAGTTCATGGAGAAGAGATCCGTCGGGATCCCCCCAAGTATCGAACTTATATAATTGGTATCTTTCGCTTACAAGAGAAAGGATGTTCTCTATCGGCCCCGGGATCTGTTCCAGCATCTCAATATCGACAAGATACGCCCGGGCCGGCCCCTCCTCACCAACGGGCCGGCCGATCATGACGTTGGACCGTTTCATCTCATCGTTGGCATAAAGCCCGTTCCGGGTCAACGCGACGATCAGCTCGCGAGTGAGTGCCGCGTCTTCGCCTGAAAGACAGCCGCCATGGCGATCCGTTTTTTGTTGCACATCCTCCCCGTCGATTGTCTGCGTTTCCCAGAAAAGCCTTCCCTCCGCGGTCAATCCCTGAGAAAAATATGCCGGGATCAAGCCCAAAGCATTGGCCTTTCTGATCGCGCGGATCGTTCTGACGTTGAAACAAAATCCTCCGGGGTCATCGGCCAAATGCTGGACATTGACATGGAACGTTCTTGTGCCGATATGATAGACCGCATTGCTGTCAATCTTTCTGCGCGCATAGACTTTCTCCCCCTGATAACGGATAAACGGCCGCCTTTGGGCTGTGTCAAATCCGGTCACGATATCGTCCCTGACAAAGGCCTGACGAAATTGGTTCTGTTCAAAATCACGGTCCATTTTGATCTCGAATATCAAAGGCTGGCGCGCGACCATAAATGTCGATTCACGGATCATGGTGCGTTGCTTTAGGTATTCAATATACCGCCCCCGGGCTTCGGTCTCTGGGGCCCCCAGCGCGTGCAGTTGTTCATGGCCTTCAAACAGGCCGTTGAGACAATTCAGCCAGTCCCTCAGGTCATCCTGAGCTGGCTGGCCTTTTGACGTCAATTCAACAATTTTATCAATCACAAAAATATGAATATAAAGGCGGGTCCTGTCCGGAGAGATGGCGGCGAACTGTCCGTCCGTGAGATCAAAATCAGCGGTCAATACGGCCGGCGGCGCTCTTACCAGATATGGGGCTTCTTTGAAAAGCACGGACACCGCAGTCTTCTGTTCAGGCCGCAGATGGCCTTCCTTTTCTTCGAAGGATATCTTCTCCCCGCATTTTCGAACCGCCACCTCCAAACGGTGTGCGCCGTAACGCTGTTTCGCGGCCACCACCGGCGCGAACGGAGCGGGAAATGGCCGGTCTTCATCCCGGCCTTGCCGCCAGGTCGTATGTGGCGAGGGCAGAGGCAGCCTTCCCGACGGACCTTTCTTGATATCTTCCGCCGGAATCAGGCCCTTTCTTTTCATATCCGCCTGAATGATCCGGATACGCGAGATATACCCGCCGTCCGGTTTCAGCCCTTGATAGACGAATCCTTTTTTGCGCTGCGGGCAGTCCGCTCGGCAATTGAGGCATAAACGACGGCGTCCTAACGCCGGCTCTTTCCTATGATATGTCGGACAGCCCCGGGTAAAATGAGGTTCCATGCGGATAACGGAGCCGTCCGGGATCAAATGAGACGCATTCAGTATCGTATCAATGGATTCCCTATGAACTTTGGCCGTGTGCATGTCGTTGTGAAAGATAACACCGATTCTGGCATTCTGGCGCAATCTCCCGTAATCATAAAGATTCGCGGGATATTGGACGTTTATCTTTTTCGTTGTCCGATGACCTTCTGCCTGAACCCAAACGGGATCATCTGCCCGGGAGCAGTCATACGGCGTAACTCTCAATTCGCTGCCAAAATTTTTGGACAAAATTCGGGTCATGAAGCGGTTCACTTTCCTATTGAGAGTCCAGCCCATGCGCCTCAGCCAGGCCCCGGGGGCATAACTCCGGCGAAAATAACTAACCCACATCGTGGTCCCATATATATCGCAGTATCGTTTTAGGCCCCGCTCCGCCACACTGCCCAGCTCAATGCCTGAAGTCAAAATATCTCTGATGCTCAAATGAAAAACATTCACGATATCAAACCCGTCCCGGTCAAAAAACGGATCATAATAATCTTTATAATAATCGCCGTAAAAATGAAAAATGTTCTGTTTCTTAGCCCCGCGTATTTCCAATAACCAATTCCAGGGCATACAGCTGACGCAATAGGGTATAGCGTAAAGGCAATGATCACATTGGGTCGAACATCCCCACACCGGAGATACCATGACAGGGAACAGACTGAATATATTCCCATGCAGGGTTTTGCCTCCAGGCACATCTTCCAGAAGCCTGCCAAACCATTGATGCCCGTGTTTTCCAAAAATATTCTTCCGTTCCATGGGTCGGATCAGTTCATCCAAATACTCAGCGGCTTCCTCCCCGCGCGCGGCCCGGGCCCAGGCAAAAAAGTCATGACCTTCTTGGGATATCCGCGCCTCACTGTACTCCGCCATCTGGCAACGCAGGTCAATGGCCCTAACGACAAAATCGGGATGACGCCGGCAGAAAGATTCGCTGTGACCCAGGCGCCGAATCACCGCGTTCACGGCCGCTAACTCTTTGATATGCGCCTGCCAATGCAATGTGGCCAAATCCCAATCAATGGAAAGCCCGCTAAAATCCCCGTGCCGGCAGGCCTTCAGCAGCCGTCTGGTTATATTATCCAATGACTCGTGCGCGTGATAGACCGCCCATAACTCATCAAGATACTCCTCATCCATTTCCATCCCCTGGCCGGCCAGGGCCACGGCTTCCCGCAAATGCGCCAGAAGCGCGGTGCGGTCCTTCCGGAAACGCCGGATATTCTCCTTTTTAGCTTTTTCATGGCCATTATTACCCGTCAGATACTCACGGCTGATTTTAGACGCCCCCCCTTCTGCCGTGCCCCTGTTATCCGTCGCCAGCACCGCGTGCGGCACGCCGAAATTATAAAAAGCGTGCATAAAAACATTCGGCACCAGCCCGGGGTCGAGCAGACATCTCAAGGCGTTCATCCAGAAGGTCCCGGCGTATTGCATCAGCGCCGTTATCAGCGGCATATATTCTTGTTGGGATACGGACAGGTGGGTGAGGATCAGCGCGCGCCAGAGCGCAAAGGTAAGATGCAGGAAAAGGACAAGACTGATTATCCAAAAATTCCCGGTCACAACCGCCCAGAACAGGAAAGCCGGAAACGTGAACTCTGCCGCGCGCATCCCGACCACCCCCCGCCAGCGCAGCCTGAGTTGTTCCGGGGTCATCAATCCATGCATGTCAATGAATCGCTGCCGGTCGCGGGACGCGTCCACTTCGTAAAGCGGCGCAAACAGGCATTCGATCAGGCGGTCGGATGGATCCTCTTTGCCCAAAATACGCCAGAACGCCCGCCCGGCATGATACGTGCCGGGCAGGGTCAGGGAGAGATCTCCCAAATCATCTGTCCATAAATCCAAAGGACGGTCATCGCGAGGCAACGGCTCTCTCACCGGCACGAATTCCAAGTCGCCGTCCAGCCAGGAAGCGTATCCGGTAATATCATTTTTGGCCGAATAAATCATATAATGATTCGTACATATCTCTTTACAAAAAGTGCCGGGCTCCATGTCCTCCGGCGTATGCGCGACAAGGAAGATCCCGTCTTCGCATCCGATGATCTTCATAAACCGCGCGATATCGTCATCATCGTAAAAGAATTCGCCGACATAATAACGTCCGTATAAAATCTGGTTGAGCATCAACTGGCCCTGTATATCTTTAAAACCGTATTTCTTTAATTCGGCCAGAGACTGGGCTTTCCCTGGGCCGCCATGCGTCGCCCCCAGTCCTCTGGCCATCACCAGAAACGGGCTCAAGCGAAGGAACGCCCAATATAGCCGCTGATATTCTTTTCCATACAGCTGCCTCATCTTCCTACAGAAGATCGCGCTTTGGGGGACCTTCCATTTTTCGGCGCGCACCTCATGATCCCCCAACGCCCAATACACATTGTCAGGGTTCTCGATTTTAAGATCCATTTCACGATCCATAATCCGAAAGCTGTCATCCATCCATGACAGCTTGGGAAGAATTTGCCGATAAAGCCCCCCCCTCCTCCTCAGTATCTGTCTGATTTCAGCCTTCGAGTATTCACTATAAGGATCGTAATGAAGCTGGTCCCCCAACAAAATAAAGATCGCCTGGCGGGAATGGATCTTTTCGATCACGCTGGGGGCCTGGGGCGAAGCCCCCCTGCCGTGCTGATGGCGATGATTCAATATCCGTTCAAGGTTGACCCAATTCGCGTGCAGGTCGCCCACCAGGATAACTTCAACACCTTTAGGCAGCCGGCCCAGATCGATAAAGCCGCCTCTTTGGTACTGGCCCTGTTGGATCGCCGAAAGAAATTTCTTCATTTTCTCAACGGCCTGGGCTGGCTCAAAGCCGGGCCCGCCGGCCCGGTCCACGTCATGGAAGCGCGCGGTCAACGGCAGGCCGAGGCGCCGGACCGCCCGCCAATGTGCAACCTCCAGCTGATCCGGCGTCATGCGCCGGATCACTCGGTTCCCGACCGAGTGGAATTGCGGCGATGTCAGATGAGCCTTTTTAAACAGGCCGCCGACGTAAAAGGCATAAGCAAACCCGGCGATCGCAATCATTAGCGCGACGACATAATGATCAATCAAGGCAAGACCAACGATAAAAAGCACAACTATCAACGGCCCGTATGTAATGGCCTCGTTTTTGGGCTTTCGCCGGTAGGATTTGGCCGGTGAATCACTATCCCGATCGTCCCCGGGTTCCACATTCTTCTCTCGTCCCCTCCGGCGCGGCAGCGGCGGGATTTCCGAGAACACAAGGAACTGATTCGGCAACCGGCATGCCGCGCCCAGTTTCCATTTCCCGCGTCTGAATCTTGCCGCGATCCAGGTCCCGTGAATAACATTCGATACGGCAATCGCGATCCAGACACCGGTCGTCCCTAAATTCAATCCCAGCGCCAAGAAACAGGCAAGCGGTATTTGAATCAATATCAGGCACACCGCCGTAATCCAGCACGGAGAACGGGTATCACCGGCGCCGCGCAACGCCCGGCTGAGGATTAAAGACGCACCGGTAAACACAAAAGTCAGCGCGTAAATACGCAAATAGGCTGCGCCGATCACGACCACGGCCGGCGCCGGATTAAAAAGCATGATAATCGCCGGGGCGAAAATAATAATCACAACGGCGAAGACAATATTGATAATTTCAAAACTGCCCGTGATCATCCAGGCCGCGCGTTCGGCCCGGTCGACTTTGCCCGCGCCGTAATTCTGGCCGACGAAGATCTTGGCCGTTTCGGCAAAACCCAGCCCGGCCATCATGGTCAGCATCAACACCCTGAAACCTATGCCATAAGCGGTCACGGCGATCGTGCCGAAAAGACTCAGCAATAGAATGAGCATAAAACTGGAAATGTGCCGGAATAATGTCTCAAGGGAACGAAAACTTCCTTTACGAATAATGTCCGCCATGGCCCGCAGGTCCGGCCCGACTTTGTGGGCGTGCCAGGGCAACTGCGGCGAGCCCCGCCAAAGGCTGATCAGCCCCAGGGCCACCGGCAGGATTCGCGCCGTGGCCAAGGCGATGGCCGCGCCGACCACACCCCAGCCCTGCAAACGGCCTAAACCTAAAATCAAGACCTGCCCCAGAAATACGGTCAGCCCCAACGAAAGAGTCAAATAGACAATTGGCTTCCTGACCTGATTGGCGCCGATATAGACCGAATTCATAAGAATAAGGAAGAATAGGCTCCCCATCCCGGCCCAGGAAATCCGCAGATAAGCCGTGCCCAGGCTGAGGACATGGCCGCTGGCCCCGCCGAGGGCCAATAACGGCCCGGCGGCAAAATAACCGATCCCCGCGATGATCACCGAAAGGACAATCGTCAGGATAAATGCCTGGAAGGTATTGCTTTTGGCCGCGCGGTAATCTCCCGCGCCGATGGCCTTGGCGATCTTTATGGTCGTGCCGACCGCGACACCGGTGATAAAAATCATGACCACATCCATCAAAACGCCGGCGCGGGTAATCGCGGCAATGGCCGGTGAACCCAACCGGCTGACAAAGAACATCTCAATGATCTTATGGGCCTCGACCATCAGCATGATCAGCATGATGTAGAAAGAATACTTCCAGGTATGGCTGAAGATCCGCCCCTCGGTCAAGCCCCCCGAGTTATAACACCGGGTCTTAAGATCCGGTGTTGTGGGTGTCATCGCCGCGGATTTAGACGGCGGTTCATCCGGACGCGAATGCCTTTCCCTTTTTCGATCCTTATTGGACTGCCGTGTTTTCTTCCCCCTCTTCTTTCTGCTTGCAGTTTTACCGAATATCGATTCGATATCCAAACGCGGGGCACCTCTCTCCGCTGTTTTTAATTTGTCCAGGTCTTTGCGCTGACGCTGCACCAAACGGTCCATGTAGCCCAATCTATCCAAAATATCCACGCCGGCCCGATCCTTTGAAAAATCGCTCAACGCATCAAAGGTCTGATCAATGGAGCTCTGCAGATACCGTCTCACCTGCGGTTGAGGCATATAAATCAATTCAGCATCGGCAGCGGAAATCGAGTTAACCCCTTTTGCCAACCGTTTGAACCAGTGACGAACATCGAAATGCGGGCTTTCAACAAGACGGCCGGCTTCCCGTTCCATGTCATACAAGATATCCGACATCAGCCCCAAATAACCCGACAGCATATCCCTCCATTCGGAGTCCGGCATCCAGACATCTTCCTGGTGTCTGATTTGCGCGCGTGTCAGGGCGTGCACCTGCCGGATGTCCTCCTGGGAACGCAAATGTGCGTTTATAAAATACTGTACGATATTCTTAAGGTGGCTGGTCACGATCATATTCAAGGCCTGCAAATAGGTAAAACGCAAGGAAAGATTCTGCGGTAAATAAAAAGATAAAAGCAGATATTCCTCGGCCGCGTTCTGCAACACCTCAAACCGCCCCGTATGATCCAATAATTCTCTTCGGAAAGCCGTCGGGTCTTCCTGCCATTTATCCGCGCCGGCGGTATTCAGAAAATCCTGCAAACCCCCATAGGCCAAATCGAACTCATGCTCCATCGCGGCCGACTTTGTCATAGCCATTTTATAAAACCGGACAAAGCGCGTTACTATTCTCATCCCCATGCGCAACGCATTAAATAAATACACCCAATATCCCAATAAGACGACCGCTATAGTCAAACAAAGCCACGGCCAGGCGACAAAAACCGACGCAATGGCCAGAAAGACGATGACGCAGGGCAGCCAAACGATGTTAAATCTCATCAAGAAGTCATAACGGTTGACCGGGCGTACCGTAAAGAAGGTCTTAAGCATCCGTAAGCGAGTTGGAAATATCTTCTCGAAAGGCAGACTGTCTTCGCCCGAAATCTCACCGGGATAATGCCAGGCCGCGATACGCCGGATATCCTGTATAAGGTCTCGCGCCCGGCGGCGGGTTTCATCAGAATATTCCTTCGCACCACTGGCGGCGATCTGTTTCAGGTCATAAAGGCTGGAAATCAAAGGAAAAACTATATCACTCTTATGAAATGACGCTTCCTCAACAGCATCCAAATCCATATCCGTGCGGACATCGCCGATCCGGCCCAGGTTCAAAGATAAATCCTTAATTGGCAGCATCAACTTGTGCAAGGCTCCGACTGCGCAGATGCGGATATCTCGCTCTCGGGATGTTAATATCCAAGTCAGTCCGGTCAATCCGTGCCCCCAGGATTCACTCAGCCCGATCAAATGCGTTAAGACCGCATCTTTACGTTTGTCATTCACCGAAAGGGCGCTTAATAAAAGCGCGTTTGTTTGGCGAAAATCATCGTGCATTCCACCAAGCCCAGTGATGAGCGCTTTCAACGCCTCCGGATTTTTATTCTTTGTGATTATCCGGGTTATTTCTTCCAGGATGAGTCCAAGTCCTGAACTCAATTCTTTCAAATCTTTGTCCGCCCTGTCCGCCAAGGTCTTGCGACCCGCTTTAATAAAGACCTCCGTAAAAACACGGATGGCTTTCATATGCATGGCCGCGGTCGCGGCAAACAATTCGGCTTCATAGTCGACAATGCTTCCCGCTTTCCCTGTGAGCCGAAGCTGAAAGAACATCGAATTCTGGGCAAGAACCCGGGCTTTCAGATCGTCCAGCATGACTAGGTCCTCGGGGCTTAAGTCCAATCGCTTGTTATCCGGGACCTGCCATTGGTCCAGCAACTGCATGGTGGCTAAAATCAGCTTCCTTAACTTCATAACCTCTGGAGGTTGGTCAATATGAAAATCCTCCGCTCCCAAGCCCGGTTTGGGGGTGGGCCTCTTTTGTTTAACAATAACCTTCATCAGCCGATCCCGGATCCATTCCAGGAAATAGGCCCGCCCGGGGCGGAAGTTGGGCCTGTGATGATTTTCGCGCCCGGCCGATGACTCCGGCGGACGCCGCTGCATAATATAATTGCAGGCAAAGCCCCGTGCCCACAGGATCGGAGCGTCGGCAAATGCCAAAAACGGCTCCAACTTAAAGTTATACGGCCCGATCTCAACCGTATCCATTCCCTTCTTGTCCGCGACAATATATCGCCGGACTCTGAATTTCGAATACCGCCCGTGGTGTTGACGCCATTTTTCAAGATCTTCCGCCCGCCGTTCGGGACGGATGATCGGCATGCTGCCCGGCGCGCGGACGCAAAAAACCACGGCAAACGGCCGGTCGGGCCGGCGACGATTTTGCACAATATTCTCTATCTCAACCGATATCCCTTCCGCTATATTCCATTTGCCATTTTCGGCCGTCAATATGCCTTCGGTGATATGCTCATTGATGTCGATCAAAATGCCCGGGTCTCTGATCTGGCGCGCTTTCAAAATAATATACTGGGCGCGCGGATCACCAAACCTCTCGGCCTGCATCCGGGCGCATGTATCGATGAGAAGGTCATATCTCTTTTCAAGACTTAACTCGGGAACGAATTTATGCCGCTTTTCTCTCAAGAGATAATCGAACAATGAGCCCGGATCGAAAACATTCTTAGGCAGACTCACCAAGATATCATGAATGAACCTCCCGAATTTCTGATGGCTTCCGAGCCCGCCGAGGATGTCGGGCCGCTCCTCATTCTCTCTGTCATCATCTCCGGCGTGCTTATCCCTTTTTCCCTCTTTCTCCTGCGGCCTGGCACCAGGGATCTCCCGCATCCGACGCAGAACCTCATCATGATATGATCGATCAATTCTCAGCAAATATTGATCATCCAGCCACACAGCTTGGGCCCAGGTCTGATAAGCGTATTCCATTTGAAGCGCCTTTTTGTAGACCAGGCCGAGCCAAT
>CAZBSU010000064.1:0-9319 GCA_964494745.1 uncultured Planctomycetales bacterium
CTGTCCGTCCAGCGTCGATACAATCACAAAACCCTGATTGTTGAGAAAGGCAAAGACCGACTTGGGGATATCCACGAATGTCTGATCGCCGGGTGTCATCAGATCGCCTATTTTATCTCGACCGATATCTGAGTGTCAAAAGGATTCAGCCGGTTAGCCAGCGAATAAAGATAAGGATATTTCTTCATCAGATGCCCCATGTAATCAACCCACTCGCGCAGGAGACGGCGATAGGAGCGCAGGACATCACGGCCGAGATGTTCCCTGTCCCGCTCAGGAAGATGGCTTAAATCCGGCCGATAATTCAATTCTTCCGTTAAATGAAACACGGCCCATAACATATCCGTGAAAGATTCGTGCTCGAGCAGGTTCGGATTCCCCAGAAGGCCCAACAGAAAATCGCGCTTGGCCATCAGAAAGGTTTTCACTTCCGCAAGGAAATCGGCCGACACCACGATATCATATTCATGCCGGTCGATTCGCTGCCGCATATGGGCCAGGCCCTGACGGGACATGCCATCGCTGAAGACAAGTTCGGACCGTAAAGCCGCCGACTGACGATCCCGGGCCGAGAACTTCCTGAGCAGTTCCGTGCCTACCTCGCAAAAAAAGGAGCCGAGCACCATATTGAGTTTTCCCAACCGGCTGATCTTCTCCCGGTAGCCCAGCAAACGGTGAATCAGCAGGGTCACCAACAAGACTTCCAGAAAGACAAAGGCGATATCCCCGATGAGGTAGATGAAAATATGATGGGCATCCCGAAAAATCAGGTAATGGGCCAGATAGACCAAGGCCGAAAGCCCGACCAAGACCAGCCCCAGCATGACCTGCCAATCCAAGAATCTCTTGATGCCTTTACGCATGCCTACTTTCCTGACGTAAACGAACTCCGCTTCGGTCTCACATGCAGGCAAACAAAGCGGAGTGGGTTAATAATCTAGGCTTTCAGGCGTTCCAAAAGGATATTGATCCGGTCAACCAAGGGTTGGAATTTATCATTATCGCGCAAAATGATCTTCCCGCCCCCGGCACCGCTAATGAAATTGTCGAGCTCCCGGACAATCCGATCGAACGGGCCAAGAATCTGATGGGCGATTTTATGGGCAATATATAAAATGATGGCTATCACCGTCGGGACCATAAGCCATAAGACCACGGTTACCTGGCGGGCCGCCGGGATGACGTGCGCCGCGATCGTTTCGGGTATGCCGATCTCGCGGGTGGTGATATAAAAAATAAGATAATACATCAAGATCGCCGTGATCACCGTGGGGACAACCGCGGCACAGAATATGATCCAAAAAAGATCTTTGTGCATTTTGTTGGCAAAGAAATATTTGCGTCTTTCCTGGGAGTCGCTCATTTTTCATACCCCACTTTTATGCTTTTGTAAAAGGCCTCGGCCGTCGAAACCGTATTGTCCGCATCGGTCATCAAGGCTATCGCGCCGACGCGCAGAGAACGGACATGCCCGAAGCTGCGGATATAATCCAGGTAAATATTCCGTTCTTCCATGACCCAGCGATTCAAATTCTCACGTCCGGATTCGACCACGATCAGTTTGATATTCTTCGAATACGGGCTGGTCATGATCGTTTCCTCAGGCAGATCCTCATCCCAGATATACTCGATACTGCGGATATTCATGAAATTCCAGCTCGGGAAAATAACATAAACCCTGGCGGCATAATCATCTTTTTCGACCCAGCCCCCTTTGGTCTCGGAAACCTGCTTATCGGGGAACCGGGTGACCTTCCAATACCAACTGATCATCGGATTCTTGACCGCGTTGAATTTGATGCGGTAAATCAGGCCGGAACAGGCCTGCTGGCTGGAGGCCGACAACTCGCCCATCTTGCGGCCAGGTCTGACCTCATACAACACCCGATCCCGGAAAATCTTCTCCTGCCATTCATCCAACGCGTCCTTGCGATCGAATAAAAACCATTTCGGCAGATTAAAGGCATAGGCATACCAAGCCAGGGCCGCGGAAATGACGATAAAAAGGATTAAAAGCCGGCGAATTTTCATGGGATCCTTTTCGATTATACATAATAGTTATAATACGGTTCTATTCGAACTGCAACTGGTAAATGGTATTCCTTCATCCCGGGACAAATAACCTTTGAAGCCATTCTGCCTTAGGACCAGGCATATGTCAACACAAGATTGCCTCCGTTACAAGCTCCCTAAAAACCCACAGCTGGCCTTTAACGGTATTCACAAATTTGCCGTGACTCCTTCCGATTTTTCTTCATAGCCAGCGGCTCGGGCGGATAACCCAGACTGATCAGAATCTCGACCCGCTTATAAAAAGGGATTCGCAATATCTTTTTGACGGCCTTCGCATCGAACCAGCCGATCCAGCACGTCCCCAAGCCCTCTTCCTGGGCCTGCAGGACAAAATGTTCGCAGGCTATGCCCAAATCGATCAAACTGTAAGACGTCCCCCGGAAGGCCGCCCCCAAGAGGGCGGCATAAGCGGATGATTCCCGGACAACCGCCACCAGGACCGGGGCAGACCGGGCAAACTCATTCATCTTGTATATCCCCGAGAAAGCCCGTTGCCCCAACTCGCGGCGCAGGGGGTCTTGCCGGGCAATAATAAAACGCCACGGCTGGGAATTGCAAGCTGAAGGCGCCAGACGGGCGGCCTCTACGCAACGCGCCAGGCAGTCCGACGGAACAGGTTTATCGGAATAACGGCGGCAACTGCGCCTTTGTTGCACCAGGTCCAAAAAACTCATGTCCTGCCTTTCTATTGAAAGAGATAAATCAATATCACACCGAAAATCATCAATAAAACGCCGGCCAGCCTTTCTGGAAATCCCCCCTCTTTAAAAAAGGCAAAACCCACCAGGCTGGTCATGACAATGCTGGTCCTTTTGACGGCGATCACATACGGCACCAAGGTCATCCGAATAGCGTTCATCTGACAGATAACGGACAGGGCAACGGTCAGGCCCATCAGGCTTAGAAAAACCCAGCTGCGGCGGACTTGGCGGAAAAAACGCCGTGACCTCTTGGAGGCGATCAGCCCCAGGGATACCGCCAATGCCGTATTGATGGAAGCCCCCCAGACCAGGGCCGAAGAATTTCTGACCCCGATCTTATCGACATTGGCACCGATACTGTACAAAAAAGCCACGGTCAGCATATAGCGCGGCCCGGGGATCTTCCATAACTTTTTGAACGGGGCCCAACACCCCTGATGTCTTTCCCGGATATGCAGAAGATACGCGCCCCCGACGATAAAAAGGACCCCGACGATACCCAACGGACGCGGGATCTCGTTCAACATAACGTAGGACGTCAGCAGCAGGAAAAGGGGAGTAAAGGCGAGCATCGGGACTGTCAAGGAAAGGTCCGAAACTTTGATCGCCTTAAAATACAGGGCGTTGGCGCAAGTCAGAAGCCCGGTACTGGTCACCAGCGCCGGGAAAAAAGAGGGCCCCAGGACAACCTGGGGTTGCAACACGACCAGCAGATACAAGACCGGCAGAGAAAAAAAGGCCCACGCCCAGGCCACGATAACAACATCGACATCGTGAATGATCTTCCGCCCTAAGACATCCGTCAGGGAGGTGAAGAGGGCCGTTAGAGCGGCCAGCAGCAGCCACATAGAAAAAAGCTCTCCCGCGTTTGACTTAAGCTGATTTCCTCTCTGCCAAACAAAAAAATAAGGCAACTCAAATTGGCTCCCTCCCCCGTGGCGTGGAAAGGTTTTGGCTCATCGAATGAGTTTTGAGTTGCCTTATTAGTAATAATTCTAATTATTATGCCAAAAAAAGGGGGATATGTCAATATCCGAACACCGAAGCGGTGATGTGTTTCTTCTCAAACCTTCCAGACGCATAAAAATGGCTTTTTCCCATCCCGCCCCCTCAGATATGTCCGTTAGCTAAACGGCCCGGTCCCTCTCGGCCGTTAATTCATCCATGTAACGTGAAATCCTTTGATCCAGAAGGATATCCCCCTGAACAATCGGCCGTTTCAGCACCAATCCTTCCAGGGAGGTGCACCGGCTTAAGGCCACATATGTCTGGCCGTGAGAAAAGGCGCCTTGGCCCATATCCAAAACAACCCGCCGAAAGGTTTTGCCCTGGCTTTTATGAATCGTCACCGCCCAGGCCAATTTTAAGGGATATTGCGTAAACGAACCGATACTCTGGGATTCGAGATTCTCCGTTTCTTTATTATAAACAAACCGGAACATCTCCCAGGTAAAGGGCAAAACCTCCACCAAACGGCCGTCTTCCAATTGAACCTGAATGATACTGGTCGCCGTGAGATCGTCCTCCATCGCCACGATCTTCCCGAGCGTGCCGTTAATCCAACGGCCCTGCGGGTCATTGTTCAGCAGCATGACCTGGGCATTGAGCTTCAAATCCAATTCCGCCCGGGTGGGCAGATTTTTTCGCTCGAACTTGCCGTCAATCCGGCCCTCGAAGTGATAGACCCGCCCGCGCTGATTCCGCAAATGCCATTCATTGATCCGCTCGGCCATGGCATTGGTCGTGGTCAGATGAATAAACATCTCATCCGGGTCGGGATGGAATTCCGGGATGTAACGCCGGTTCAAGACAAGCAGGTCCTGAGGGCTCACACGGCGCGTTCGGATGGCATTCAGAATACCGATAAAGACATCATCCTGCTGGCGATAGATCTTCTCGAGATCGATATAATCCAGGCCCGACGATTCGAAGACCTTGGCATCAAAAAAATACGGGCTGTCATAAACCCCGTTGAAAATATCCTTTTCATACGCGCCGACGACCGGCGGCAGCTGATAGAGATCGCCGAAAAAGATCATCTGGACGCCGCCGAAAGGACGGCGTCTATTTTTGCCATGCCATCTCAAGAAGACATCGATGCAATCCATGAGATCAGAACGGACCATCGAAATCTCATCGATAATGACCGTATCCAGGGCCTGGAAAAGTTCTTTATCTTTTTTACGGATATAAATTTTGCGCACCTTCTGCGGGGTAATATCCGGCCGGAAACGAAAAAAAGAATGGATGGTCTGTCCCTTCACATTAACCGCGGCGACACCGGTTGGGGCAAGAACAGCCACATTCTTGGATGTGTGCTGACGGAAATACTGAAGTAAGGTGGACTTGCCCGTTCCGGCTTTACCGGTTATAAAAATATTTTTATCGGAACGTTCAAGCCGATCCACAGCAGCCTGGAATCTTTCATTAAGGTCCAAAATCATTGCTTATTAGGGAGATATGGGTTTAGACGGTGGGATTTTCAAATAATCATATTTGCGAATATTTACATAAGCTTACACATACTTACATCTATTAACATTTAGATTCACTTAATTGCTTTAAATGATATAAAATCATATCCAATAAATAATTAATGCATAAAAATTACTTTAATTGCACAATAATGCGCATTTTAACATTTATTAACTCATTTTTATGACCGTCAAAGCAGTCTGATTATCCTCCGTGACCATCACAATCGGGCTCCTTTTCGATTTGATATCCACGCTGCCATAAAGCAATGTCAAATCAATACCCGCCTCGGCAATTCGGTCGATAACCCTCTGCAAAGATCCTGGTTTATTGTCTACCGATAATAAGATCACTTCTTCCTCGCGGACATTGTAATTTTTGGCTTTGAGGAGCTGCTGCGCCTGCTGATTGTCCTCGGTGACGAACATAATGAATCCCTTATTATCCACGGCATAGGCATTAACCGCAATCATATTGATGCCGGCGTTCGCGACCACGGCAGAGATTTCCGCCAAGGCCCCCACCTCATTATTGACCCGGATCATAATCTGCTTATCTAAGGCCGCCTTGATCATGGCTCCCTCCTTGTTTAAATGCCTTATGACCAAAATTTATATCAGGTCTGGTTATCGTCCCGGCCCCAACCATTGATAAATGAATAAAAAGAAAACGAACGAAAAAACATTCATAAGCAACCCGGCCCGCATGATATTTTTATCCCTGGCCGACAAAAAATAAACCAGCAGACCGATCGACAAAAATCCGCACAGATGGGCCAGATGACTGACCCCGTCCTGCTCACCTCCGAGAAGACCCTGGATGTCCGCATAAAGGAAAAGCCACCCTTTCACCATGACCGGCAAAGGCAGGATCATCTCATAGGTGATGCAAAAAGGATCGACCAAAACAGCCGCGGCCATCAATCCCATCACCGCCCCCGAGGCCCCGATAATCGCCACGTTTTTATGCAGCCAAAAGACATAAATGAGCGTGGCACATAACATCGAAAGGATCAAAGAACCGAAATAGATAAAAACTGTTTTCAAGGCGCCCAGATGACGCTCGGCAATCCGACCGAAAACAAAGACACCCAACATATTCATGGCCAGATGCATGCTATCACCATGCAAGAAACCCGAAGTCACCAAAGGCCAAAAATGCCCCTCCAGCAATTGGCCCGGGGAAAGCACCCAGTTCAAGGGCAGCGTTCCCTGCCGGGCGACATGGGCAAAGATCCCGATATTGATCAGGATCAACGCCACGGCAGCGCGGCTATCCGCCAGGATAGACCGGGGTCTTCCTCCTTTTCGGCCGGACCACGTTTGTCGTCTCGTTTTCGCCACGCCGGTCTAAAGATTAAACCTCTTTGATACCAAAACCGATTTCCGCCTCAGCCACGGTCTGGCCGGCGACCTGGGCCACGGCCTTTAGGATCCCGGCCTTGCTCATCATCTTGACCGTGCTCAATGTCAAAATCAGCTGGTCGCCGGGGATAACCGGTTTTGAAAATTTGGCCGAGGCCTTGGCCAAATAATAAATCAGATCTTTGCCCTGCATGTTTTTGCTGTAATAAAAATACACACAGCCGGCCTGGGCCATGGCCTCGATGATCAAGACCCCGGGCATGACCTTCTCCTCGGGGAAATGACCCACAAAAAAAGGCTCGTTCACGGTCACATTTTTTAAGGCGACGAGCTTTTCGTTCGGCTCCAGTTCCAGCACCTTATCTATCAACAAAAAGGGGAACCGGTGAGGAATGATTTTACGAATATCGTGCACATGAAGTTCCATAAGATGATCCTCTCGATGTGGTTGTTGCAGAATGAACGGCCGCCTTCTTTACGCGGCCATGGCCAATCCTCCGTCGACATGGATGATCTGGCCGGTCAGATACCGCGCGTCTTCGCTTAACAGGAATCTCACCGCGCCGGCCACGTCCGCGGCCGCACCCAGCCGCCGCAGGGGAATCATATCCCCCACCTTTTGCTTCTGTTCAGGCGAAAAGCCGCCCAGCATATCCGTCTCGATAAAACCGGGCGCGACGGCATTGACCCGGACACCGTAGGCCGCCACCTCTTTGGCCAGGGCACGCGTGAAAGAATTCACCCCGCCCTTACTGGCCGAATAATTCGTCTGGCGCGGCAGGCCGAGCGTGCCGCTGACGGAAGATATGTTGACGATCTGGCCCTGCTTTTGCTTCAGGAAAGTCACGATGCAAGACCGCGTCGCATAATACATGCCGTTGAGATTCGTATCGATGACGTTCGTCCAATCATCCTCGCTCATCAACATCAGGGCCTTGTCCTGAATAATCCCCGCATTATTGATCAGGATATCGAGCCGGCCAAAACTGTCCTTGGTCTGTTCGATCCATTCTTTGACGGTCCTAAAATTCCGGATGTCAACGCGGCTGGCCTTGGCGCGGCAGCCTCGGGCCCGCAGTTCTTTTTGCAGGGTTGCGGCGGCCTGGCGGCTGTACACATAATTGAAAGCCACATCACAGCCCTCGTCGGCAAGCATGGAAACAATGGCCCGGCCGATGCCTCTGGCCCCTCCGGTCACCACCGCGACTTTGCCTTTCCATCGTTTCATGCTTACCCTATCTTTTGCCGATAATCAGACAACTGTTCGCCCCCGACGGCCCGAAATTGATCACCATGACATTCTTGACCTCCGCCCGGCGGGCCTGATTCCCGATCCCGTCCAGATCGCAGTCCGGGTCTCGCTGCTGATAATTGACCGTCGGCGGGATGACCCCCTCATTCAAAACGCCCAAAGCCGCGGCCACGGCCATCGCCCCCGAAACGCTGTAACATTCTCCGACCATGGATTTGATCGCGGCAACAGGTATCCGGCGGCCGTGGTCTTTGAACACCGCCTTGATCGCCTCGGCCTCGATCTTATCCGCCGCCGGCGTGGAATTGGCGTTGGCACAGATAAAATCGATATCGTCCGGCCCCAGGCCGGCCTGATCCAAGGCCGACTGGATAGCGGCTTTCACCCCGGTCCCGCGCGGGTTGTATTTGTTGATCCGAAACGGATCAAAACAATAACCGAAAGAAATGATCTCGCCTAAAATATTGGCCTGACGCTGGCGGGCATGCTCATATTCCTCCATCATGATCAGGCAGGCCCCTTCCCCCAGGACGATGCCGTTGCGCCGTTTATCAAACGGGCAATTAAGAAAGGGCTGCCCTTCCTGAGAGCCGGACAGGAAACGCAGGGCGTAAAAACCAAAAAACGTCTGCAGGCACATCTCCTCCACCCCGCCGGCTAGGATAACCTTGGCGCGGTCCAGCTGCAAAAAATCATAGGCATATTGCATGGCATCCAGACTGGCCGTGAATCCGGTCGAAATCGTGGTATTGAAGCCTTTAATATTGTGCCAGATCGAGACCTGACTGGCCGGAGAATTAATGACAGTGTTAGGGAAATGGGCCGGATTGGTGTAACGGGGGCCTTCTTTCAGCGTGACCTCATCAAAATCGCTGATACTCTTCAAACTGCCGAGCGTCGTGCCCACGGCCACGCCGACATCATCAGTATTATCATCCGTAATCACAAAACCGCTGTCGCCGATCGCCAGCCCGGCCGCCGACACCAGCAATTTGGTCGCGCGGTCCAGGTTCCGCAGGCCTTTGGGCCCCATATACTCTTTCGGGTCAAAATCACTGATCTCGGCCGCCTGGTGAACGCGAAAATCCCGCGTGTCAAAAAGGGTGATCGGTCCGTATCCGCATCTTCCTTCACGCAAGGCCTGCCAATAGGCCTGTCGGCCCTTGCCGTTGCCGGCCAGCACCCCCAGCCCTGTTAAGACAACACGTTTCGACATGCTGTTATTGTATTATAATTCGGAATCATAGACAAGGCCGATTATGGGCGGGAATCCGGGCCGGGGTTACTTCTTTTTTGCAAGATCCCAGTGCTCGCGGTCCCAGAGTACGTATTTGGCCAAAATATCCGTTTCGATATTGACGATCTCGCCGACCCTTTTCTTGCCGAAGGTCGTGACGTCTAACGTGTGTGGGATAAGATAGACCGAGAAAAAGGTCTTTTTGACCTCCCCGACC
>CAZBSU010000065.1:0-9153 GCA_964494745.1 uncultured Planctomycetales bacterium
AACGACGGTGACCGCTATCCGCTCTTGCTCCCCCGCCCGGAACGCATCCAACCGGATACGACCGTAGATCAGCACCGCCCCCAACAAAACGACAACGATCAACATGGCCCGGATAAAGTCCCGGCCCGGTCTGCCGCGGCTGAGAATAAGTTCCTTGAAACACACATTTATCAAAACCGCCAGATAGGAAACACCAAACACCCCGGTAATATCCGCGATCTGGATCAACGGCAGATAACGGTAAGGAGCGTATCCCAACCCGAGCCAACCGAATCCGCTTAAAAAATGTTCCCGGATGAATTCAAGAACCACCCATAAAGCCGGCAGGAGAAACAAGCGGACCGGCAAAGGGGAGCTGGAAAAGGAGGCCGTGCCTGCGCCGAAGAATCCGAAATAAAGCGACAGGTACCCGCCTAAAAGCAACCAGGCCGCCACCGAAAGGAAAACAGGAATACCCGCGGACCAGGCCATATTGATAAACCAATACAGAGTCCCCAAGAAAAAAATAAGTCCGATTAATGCCACCTTTTGGAAGGCACGGCCGGCGCTTTGTCCTTCGACAAGAAACAGCATCGGGACCAAGGCAACGAAAACCAGCGGCCAGATTTCGAAGGGGGGAAAAGAAAGAATCAGGCAAAGGGATGAGGCAATAATCAGAATTATGGTTCGAAGCATGACGATGAAAAAAATGGTATGCGCCTTATCCTTCTCTCTCGGCGAACCGGGAACATCGAGGTGTGAATGCGCATTCACAGGCTTAACGCCTACCAGACCATGGCACAGCCTTCATGGCGAGTTTCAAGCGCAGCAAGTTGTTTGAGCCATGAAGGCTGTGCCATGGTCTTTCGCTTCGTCATGAAAGTGCCACACCACCGAGATGTTTCCGGTGAGCCACCTATCACCGTCCGCAGCACTTCTTATATTTTTTCCCGCTGCCGCAGGGACAGGGGTCGTTGCGGCCGACTTTGGGGCCAGCCTTGCGCACCGGGGCCGGGGATTTGGGTTGGGCTGAACCGTCGGGGCCACCCGCCACCGATTCAGGAAAGACTGGTTGACCGGGGGGCGGCGTCTTTCCTTCCAAGCTGGAAAAACTGTCATGGACCAAATTCTGGGGAACGGATGTAAACACCCCGCGCAAAGGCCCCTGCCGCCGAACCGGCCGGACCTTGAACAGGGTTTCAATGACTTCCCGGCTAATGGAATCATACATCATTTGAAACATCTCATAACCTTCGCGTTTGTACTCAACCAGGGGATCACGCTGCCCGTAAGACCGCAAGCCTACCCCGCCTTTGAGCTGATCCATGGCATAAAGATGATCTTTCCATTTGGCGTCGATCGTGTTCAGCAGGACGATTTTTTCCAGCTCGCGCATGTCCTGGGCCGAGATGTCCTGCTCTTTTTCCGTGTAAACGGTTGACAATTCCTGCAAAAGAAAATCAGCGATCTCCTTTTGATTCAACTGCCCGAGCCGTTCGTGGTGCGGATTCAGATCATATTTAAATTTGGCTTTGAGATAAACCGTCAGCCCCTCGACATCCCATCTCACCTCTTCCCCACCGGCAAAAAGGAATTCCTGAACGATCATATCGACGCTGTCGGCCAGGGCCTCCTGAATTCGGTGCTGGACGTTGCGGCTTTCGAGGACATCCCGGCGCAGGGCATAAATCGCCTCACGCTGTTTGTTCATGACATTGTCGAACTCCAGCAACTGCTTACGGATCTCAAAATTCTGGGTCTCGACGCGTTTCTGCGCCACCTCAATCGCCCGGGACACCCAGGGATGCTCGATAACCTGCCCTTCTTCCATCCCAAGCTTGTCCATCAACCCCATGATCCGATCCATGGCGAAAAGACGCATCAGGTCATCCTCGAGGGAGACGAAGAAACGCGATGAACCAGGATCGCCCTGCCGGCCGGAACGGCCGCGCAACTGATTGTCGATCCGGCGGGCCTCATGCCGTTCGGTCCCGATCACGTGCAGTCCGCCGGCAGCGATAACCTTCTCGTGCTCCTTCTTGACCTGCTCGCGAAACTGCTCGATAAATTTATGAATCAAGCCTTCCTTCTCCTGCTGATCTTTCGGATCCTTGGCCTTCTGGTCCGCCAGGGAACGGGCCAAAAATTCCGCATTACCGCCCAGGACGATGTCCGTCCCCCGGCCGGCCATATTGGTCGCGATCGTTACCGCCTGATATCTTCCGGCCTGGGCCACGATATGGGCCTCGCGTTCATGATATTTGGCATTTAAAACCTCATGCGGGATCCCGCGGCGTTTGAGCATGGCTGATAAAATCTCCGATTTTTCGATCGAAATCGTGCCGACCAGGACCGGCTGCCCGCGTTGGTGGCAATCCGCGATCTCCTCGATAACCGCCGCATATTTCTCCTTGATGGTTTTATAAATGCAGTCCGCGTGATTCTTTCGCTGCAGGATGCGGTTGGTGGGCAAAACGACGCAGTCAAGCTCGTAGATCTGCTGAAACTCATTCGCCTCAGTATAGGCGGTCCCGGTCATGCCGGATAATTTGTCATACATCCTAAAATAATTCTGAAAGGTGATCGTGGCCAAGGTCTGATTCTCGCGTTCGATCCTGATTCCCTCTTTGGCCTCGACGGCCTGATGCAAACCGTCAGACCAGCGCCGGCCCGGCATCATCCGGCCGGTGAACTCATCGACGATAATGACCTGGCCGTCCCGGACAACATAATCCACGTCACGCTTAAAAAACTCCTTGGCCTTCAAGGCCTGCAATATGTGATGCCGGTATTCAATCGTGTCCATGTCATGCAGGTTATCGATACCGAACCCCTGGGCCGCCTTGCGTTCTCCGTCTTCGGTCATCGAGATGGAACGCGTCTTCTCATCGGCGACATAATCGTAACCGGCCGACAATTGCGCCACGTCTTCCCCGCGGTGTTTGGCCTCGATCATCTGATCTTCGGTGATACGGATGCCCCGCAGACTTCCCATGACCGTATTGGCCCGGTAATACTTATCCGTCGACTCTTCCGCCGGGCCTGAGATGATCAGCGGGGTCCTCGCTTCGTCGACAAGAATACTGTCCACCTCATCCACGATCGCGAAATGATGCGGAGGCTGAACCATGGCCTCCCGCGAGGTCACCATGTTATCCCGAAGATAATCGAAACCGAATTCATTATTCGTCCCGTACGTAATGTCGCAGGCATATTCCGTCTGCCGCTCGCGGGGATCAAGATCGTGCAAAATGACCCCCACACTCAATCCGAGAAATTCATAAACCGGCCCCATCCACTCCCGGTCGCGTTTGGCCAGATAATCATTGACGGTAATAACATGCACGCCTTCACCGGTGAGGCCGTTCAGGTAGGCCGGCAGAGTCGCCACCAGGGTTTTCCCTTCCCCTGTGGCCATCTCGGCGATCTGCCCGTTATGCAGGACCATGCCGCCGATCAACTGCACGTCAAAATGGCGCATGCCCAACAGCCGGCGGGCAGCCTCGCGCACAACGGCAAAGGCCTCCGGCAAGAGGTCATCCAGGACCTGCTGGCGGGCCTTCTTATATTCTTTTTCGATCCGTTCCGCCTGGACCATCATCCGGGTCCGATCACCCTCACCCGCGGTTCTGGCCTGCTCCCGAGCCCGTTGATATTCAGCCCGTTTATCTTTGATCGCGGCCTCGTAGCGCGACCTGAATTCGCCGGTCTTGGCCTTGAGTTCCTCATCCTTCAGGGCGGACATCTCAGGTTCCAGGGCATTGATCCGTGCGGCTGTCAGGCACATCTTCTTGATCAGCCCGACCGACGGCAACGGCAGATCAAGCGGAATATGCACGGAGACCTTCGGCTCCAGCCGATCAATAAACTTCTGGGCCCGTCGTATCAAATATTTTCTGACAAGAAAATCAAACATAATTTTATGTGTCTCTTAGGTTTATTGCGTTTGTTGAATTTGTTGCGTTGGGTGGGTTTGTTAACTTAACTCAACGAATTCAATGAACTCAGTTATTTCCCGGTTTCCACCTCAAAAACGCGTCAATAAACATATCAAAATCACCGTCCATGACCCGGGCGACATTGCCTGTCTCGGCCTGGGTGCGGTGATCCTTCACCATGGAATAGGGATGCATGACATAGGAGCGGATCTGGCTGCCCCATTCGATCTTCTGCTTCTGGCCGTATTCCTTGGCCATCTCGGCCTCCTGTTCCTGGCGTTTCTTCTCGTACAGCCGGGCGCGCAAGACCTTCATGGCCGCCTGTTTATTCTGCAGTTGGGAACGCTCGTTCTGACACTGGACCACGATATTGGTCGGGACATGGGTGATGCGCACGGCCGAATCGGTCGTGTTAACACTTTGCCCGCCGGGGCCCGACGAACGAAAAATATCGATCCGCAGGTCCTCCGGGTTCAGGTCGATTTCGACATTATCCTCGATCTCGGGAATCACGTCCACCGAGGCGAACGAGGTGTGACGCCTTTTGTTGGCGTCAAACGGGGAGATCCGGACCAGACGGTGAACGCCTTTTTCGCTTTTAAGCTGGCCATAAACCATATCCCCTTCGATCCCCAACGTGACATTCTTGATCCCCGCCTCTTCTCCGGGCAGACGGTCCAATATTTTGACCTTAAAGGACTTGCGCTCTGCCCAGCGGACATACATCCTTAAAAGCATATTCGCCCAATCACAGGATTCCGTCCCTCCCGCACCGGCATTGATGCTTAACAGGGCACTGTTGAGATCAAATTTTCCGCTTAATAAAGCCTGGGTCTCAAGCTGATCGACCTGCCGCTCGAGTTGATCCAGCTCATCCTGCACCTGACGCAGAGAAGATTCATCGTCTCGGGAAAGCTCGGCCAGTTCGGCCAGTTCTCGCAGCTTGTAATCCTCCTGCTCAAAAGGCTCGACGCAAGATTTAAGATACTTGAGTTCTTTCAGCAAATTGTTGGCCTGCTCGGAATCATTCCAAAAATCCGGCTGGCTCATTTGATCCTGGATGGATTGGATGGACTCTTTTTTCTTGGGCAGGTCAAAGAAACCCCCTTAGGCTCTGGAGTTTCTGGATCATTTTCTCGGTACGCTGTTTTATCTCATCATACATAATATAAATATTCCTATATTTTAAAAACCTAAAACATTTCGCATTATAGCATAACCAGCGCAAAAAACAAACAGAACTGGGGCAGGCTTCGCCGGCTCAGACAACTCGCTTCGCTCGAAACTCGCCGGCAAAACCTGCCCCAGTTTTAATCGCATGGGCATGCCCCGCCATCCCTGACTTACAGAAAAAAGGAATAAAAACTTTTTATTTCAAATACCGCCGCAGGCCTTTCAATTCCAAGTTGAAATCGTCCTTACTGTCGGCCACATGGCGAGCGTCTTCTTCGGCGACGACGCCGCGCTTCACCAATTGGACCAGGGAATTCTTGAAGGACTGCATCCCGAACAATTCACCTTCGTCGATAAATTTTTGAATCTCATTAACCTTGCCCTCCCTGATCAGACGGGCGATAGTCGGGGTCACGACCATCGTCTCATAGGCCGGGATGCGGCCGGGGATATCAAACCGGGGGAGGAGCCGCAGGGAAATAACGCCCTTGAGGATGACCGACAATTGCATGCGGACCTCATCATGCAGGTAAGGCGGGAAAAAATTGACGATACGCGTGATGGTCTGAACGGCATTGATCGTGTGCAGGGTCGTGATGGCGAATGTCCCCAATTCGGTAGCATTGATCGTGGCCCGCATCGTATCGACATCGCGAATATTGCCGATGTAAATGATATCCGGGCTTTGCTGGGTGACATGCTTCAGGGCCAAGGAATAGGAATGCACGTCCAGTCCCAGTTCGCGCTGATTGATAATACATTTTTTATCGCTAAAAATATACTCGATCGGGTCTTCAATCGTCACAATATGTTTTTCCCTGCGGTTGTTGATATAATCGATCATGCTGGCGATCGTTGTTGATTTACCGCTTCCGGCCGGCCCGCAGATCAGGACCAGCCCGGTGGACTCTTCGCAAAAAATCTTGAGCAGATCAGCCGGCAGGTTCAGGTCTTCAAAATTCTTGGTTTGATCCGGGACGTGCCGGATGACGATCGCGGGGGTTCCCCGCTGGGTAAAGATATTCACCCGAAAACGGCCGACATCTTTTTCATAATGGGAAAAATCGATATCGAGCCTTTGTTTATATCGTCCCCGCCGTTCATCGTTGGATAAAAGATATTGGGTCACTTTTTGAATCGTATCCGCATGCGTTATCTCGGGACCGATAGTCTTAACCACCCCGTAAATGCGCATATGCACGGTAGCCTCTTCGCGCATGAAGAGGTCCGAGGCTTCTCGTTTGACCATCTCCCGCAGTAAATTCCGGATAAATTCCATAATCTTATCCTTTGTTAGCTCATTAACCGAAATCTTTCGCCCCGGGCCCCGTGACCCAGGCCGATTTCTACTTGCTCAATGCCATTTGGCCGGCGATATCTCTTTCCAATCGGAGCAACTCCCCTTTCCTTCCGTCGAACCGGCCGGCATATCCACCGTGACGGCCATCGGACCTGATCACGCGGTGACAGGGAATAATCAGCGGATACGGATTCTTACGCAGAGCCTGACCAACGGCCCGGGCCGCGCGCGGACGATTGATCCGCCGGGCAACCCACTGATAACTGCGCGTCTGGCCGAACGGGATCTGAAGTGTCGCCTGCAAGACCTCCCACTGGAAAGGGGTCAATCTTGTCTTTTTATTCTTCTGCTTTGGCATGACTTGCCTGCCGGGCACGCTGAAAATCAGCTTGGGCTTTATCCTCAAATCCCAATTCGCGGTAAATCAGCCCGCGGTTGAAATAAGTCCCAGCTTTATCCGGCTGAAGTTCAATAGCGGTTGAGAAATCTCTTATAGCCAAATTATAGCGTCCGAGCCGGCGGTGCACAAGGGCGCGATTATTATAAACTTTTACATAATCCGGTTCAATATTTAATGCCTTATTATAGCAGGCCAGGGCTTCATGCCAGCGCGCGAGCTCTTTCAGAATATTGCCGCGGTCATACCAGCCCTTGGCCACATGCGGATAAAGTTGGGTTGCCTTTTCAAATTCAGTCAGGGCCAGATCTTTTTTTTTCTGATCCGAATAGATACACCCACGATTGACGTAGCCGACATAAGATTGCGGATTACGGCTGATCGTGTGGTCCCATAAGGTCAAACCGTCATTCCAAAGCCCGGCCTGGCGATATGCCTTTACCCCCAGGGCCGCGAAAAGCAACCCAAGGGCCACATACCCTGCCGCGCGGAATGAAAGCGGCCCATCCCGCCGCATGAAGGCATGAATTTTACCGCCCAGCCACAAACAGATGCCCAATGAAGGCAGATACATGAAACGGTCGGCCACAAAACAATAATCTTCGCGGATATCAAAACGCAACAAAAAAAAGATCGAACCGGCATAAAATAAAAAGCCAAAAACCAAATTCCGGTCGGAACGAAAACGCCATATCAGACCGAGCAGCAAAAAAAAGATCAGGACAGCCACGCCATATTCATGATGCGCCAGGGAGACCGGCTGAGGAATATAATAATCCGGGACCAGGATCAACGGGATGAAAAACTTGCGCAGATAAAAAATAAAGGTCCAGATCCACGTCAAGAAGGCCTGATCCAGATAGCGAACGGGATTACGCACAAAATGGGAATACGTCAACCATGTCAACGGAACCACATAAAAGAGATGGGCGGCCTTTTCCATCCAGACACGATACCCCCATGGCCGGCGGGCATACCAATCCAGCAAAAGCAAAATCAGCGGCAGGCTCAGGGCCATAGGCTTGGCCAGCATGCTTAGGCATCCCAATCCGACGGAGACCCAAAACAACACAGCCCTTTTCGATCGGATATAATCCGCATAAACCCATAACGCGGCCACATAAAGAAATCCGTAAAGGACATCTTTCCTCTCCGTAATCCACGCTACGGATTCGACGCGCATCGGATGGATGCCCCACAACAGGCCTCCAAGCCAGGCCGCCCAAAAAGGAAATCCCAGCCGGCGCGCGAGAAAAAAGACACCCAGGGCCGTGGCCAGATGCAGGAGAAGATTATTCAGATGATAAACAAACGGATCAAAACCGAAAAAATGATACTCCAGGGCGAAGGAAAAAACCGTCAGCGGGATATAGATCGAATTGACCGTGGACCGAAAAATCCGGATGATATTCTCTGGAGCGAGCGATCGCACATGCGGATTCTCGAGCAGATGCCGGCCGTCATCCCAATGCTCGAAAAAACCGGACCGTAAACAGGGGGATAATATTGCGAAGACCGCCACGGCAAGCAAAATGACGAGGAGGCCCGGTCGGTTAGGCGGATCGGCGAAAAACATCCCTGCCTCTTAATTTGCGGTGATAGGTGATAGCGAACCGGTGCGCCTCGTCACGGACGCGCCGGACCAGCAGCAAGGCCAGGGAATCCCGCGGCAAGACCACCGGCTTTCTTTTACGCGGCAAAAAGATCTCTTCTTCCCTTTTGGCCAGCGATAATATCGGTATGTCCAGCCCCAGCCTGTCCAGCTCGCTGACGGCGGCCGACAATTGGCCTTTGCCCCCGTCGATGACAATAAGATCCGGGAAGGGCCGGCCTTCGTTGCGTAACCGGGTATAACGCCGGCGGACGATTTCGCGCATCATTTCGAAATCGTCAATCCCGGCCACGGTCTTGATCCGAAACCGGCGGTATTGAGATTTATCCGGCTTCCCGTTAAGAAAAGAGATCATGGAGCCCACACTTTGCTGGCCCATGGTGTTGGATATATCAAAGGCCTCGATCCGTTCCGGTATTCGCGGCAATCCCAAGGCCAGCTTGAGCTGTTCGATTTCCTTGTAATGATTGATTTTGGGACTGGAAGAATACAGCGCGCTCACCGCCTGGATCTGATCCCGGACCCTGGCCGCCTGCTCATATTTCTTTTCTCGCGCCAGCCGTTCCATATCCTTCCTCAGCTTGCGGTAAAGCTCGTCTTTGCGTCCTTCCAGGATAAGACGGATACGGCGGATATTCTTTTTGTATTCTCGTTCGCTTATCCCGCCGACGCAGGGGGCGTCGCACAGTCCGATATGCGCGTCCAGGCAGGCGGTCTTGGGAAATTGAGAGCAGGTGCAGAAAGGAAAGGCCTT
>CAZBSU010000066.1:0-9150 GCA_964494745.1 uncultured Planctomycetales bacterium
TCCCCAGCGGATTCCTGGGATCAAACCGTGACGCTGACGCATAACGATTCGGGGAAATTTGAAGACCGCTGGGTCCATCTGAATGTATCTGGACGCTCGGTCTGGACCGCGGGTTGTGAAGGGGTGCTGTATCTGCCGGTTGCCCATGCCGAAGGCAAATTTCTCGTCCGGGAGGCGGCCATGCTTGACCGTTTGAATGCGAACCAGCAGATCGTTTTCCGCTATGCCACGGCTGATGGGCAGCGGGGTGGCTATCCCGATAATCCCAACGGGTCGGCCGATGATATTGCCGGCATTTGTGATCCAACCGGCCGGATCCTGGGGCTGATGCCCCACCCGGAACGTCATTTGCTGCACGAGCATCATCCGTACTGGACGCGTCTGAATAAGACATCGGAACTGGGGCAAGGGGCCCGGTTGTTTCAGAATGGGATTCAGTATGTCCGGGATCATTTATTGAATGGACGCGGGATGCCGGAGGCCCGCGCCGCGCGTTTATGAACTTTTGACAGGGAACCGTATTGATATGGCGATGAAAAAGAAACTGACCTATAAATCCAGCGGGGTCGATATCACCCGCGCTAATCAATTTGTTCGGGCCATCGGGAAATCGGTTGTCCGGTCGCACACCCCCGGTGTCCTGAAAAGCCCGGGCGCCTTTGGAGCGCTGTTCGCGCCGGATGTGCGGCGGTTGAAACAACCCTTGCTCGTATCCTCGACCGACGGTGTCGGGACCAAACTGCTCGTGGCCAAAATTTGCGGCCGGCATGACACGGTCGGAATTGATCTGGTCGCCATGAATGTCAATGATATTCTGTGCGCCGGCGCGCGGCCGCTGTTTTTTATGGATTATATCGCCTGCGGCAAATTAAACCCCGGGGTGCTGAAAGCCGTCGTGGACGGCGTGGTGGCGGGCTGCCGCCAGGCCGGTTGCGCCCTGATCGGCGGAGAAACGGCCGAGATGCCGGACATGTACAAAAGTGATGATTATGATTTGGCCGGGTTTGCCGTCGGGATTTTAGACCGGGGGGACCTGATCGACGGCTCGCGGATACAGGCCGGCGATCGCGTGATCGGTCTGGCCTCAAACGGAATCCATTCCAACGGGTACAGCCTGGTTCGGAAGGCCTTTTCTCGCCAGGAACAGAAGGCGCTGGCGGCGGAATTGTTGCGGCCGACGCGCATCTACGTCCCTGAGGTCCTGGCCTTTTTAGAAAAGTGTCCAGTGCGGGGTATGGCGCATATCACGGGTGGGGCCTTTTACGATAAGATGACCAAGATCCTGCCCAAGGGCCTTTGTTTCAGCGTTGACCGTTCGGCCTGGCCGGTCCCGAAAATATTTCAAAAAATTCAGAAAAAAGGTAAAATAGCCCAGGCCGAGATGTACCGGACATTCAATATGGGAATCGGTTTTGTCTTGGTGGTCGGGCCGGATCGGGCCCAAATGGCTCTTTCTTTCTTTCAAAAAAGAAAGCTGCCCGCTTATGACATCGGTCATGTCGTGCCACAGCCGACAAAAAAAATACTTTTTGAATAAATATACCGCGGGAGATCGTTTATGAGGATATTGGTGATTGGTTCCGGAGGCCGCGAACATGCCTTGACCTGGAAGATAAAGCAAAGCCCCCAGGTATCGAAGATATTCTGCGCGCCGGGCAATGGGGGGATGGCGTCCATCGCCACCTGCGTGGATATTAAGGCGGATGATATCGACGGCTTGGTGGCCTTCGCTGAGAAAGAAAAGATTGATTTGACCGTGGTCGGACCCGAGGTCCCGTTGGTCCGGGGGATCGCCGATATCTTTCAGGATAAAGGCTTGATGGTTTTCGGCCCCGGCCGTGAGGCCGCCCGTCTGGAAGGCAGCAAGATTTTTGCCAAGGAGTTCATGCGGCGGCATGATATTCCCACGGCCGATTTTGAGGTCTTTGAGACGATGGATGGGGCGTTGGCTTTTATCCGTCAGGCCGCGTTGCCGGTGGTGATCAAGGCCGATGGCCTGGCTGCCGGAAAAGGCGTGATGATCTGTCAGACGCTTCAAGAGGCCGAACAGGCCTTGCAGCAGATCATGGGCGATAAAATTTTTCAGGAGGCTGGTCAACGCGTTGTGATCGAAGAATGCCTGGAAGGCCAGGAGGTCTCCATCCTCGCGCTCAGCGACGGCAAGAATTTTGTCATTCTCGATTCGTCCCAGGATCATAAACGTATTTTTGATGACGATATCGGACCGAATACCGGCGGGATGGGGGCTTATTCTCCGGCGCCGGTCATTAACCGGATGATCCTCAAACAGATTGAGACCCGGGTCATCGAGCCGACGGTGATCGGCATGCTCCGCGACGGCATCCCGTTCAAGGGCGTTCTTTATGCGGGATTGATGATCACTCCCCGCGGCCCCCAGGTCCTGGAATTTAACGTGCGTTTCGGCGATCCCGAGACCCAGGCCGTCTTGCCCAGGTTAAAAAATGACCTGGTGGATGTCTTAACCGCGGCCTGTCAGGGAACCTTGGATTCGGTGATCCTCGATTGGGATTCCCGATCCTGCGTCTGTGTGGTCATGAGCTCGGGCGGATATCCGGGGAAATATCAAAAAGGCTTCCCGATCCATGGCCTTGATCAGATCGACGCGCAAGACGTGGTTGTTTTTCATGCCGGGACCTCGCGAAAGGGGAAAGAATTGATAACGGCCGGCGGCCGCGTGCTCGGCGTGACCGGCCTGGGACCGACGATCGAGGCGGCCATCCATGCGACCTATGACGTGGTCGATCGCATCAAATTCGATCATTGTTTTTTCCGCCGGGACATCGGGGCCAAGGCCTTGAACAAGGATGCGGAAAGCACGGTATGAAAAGCGGCGCAGTGAGTTTATACAGAGGGCAGAGCCAGGGTAGGCATTGGGGCTCAGGCAGTCCTCGCTTCTTGCGCCTGCCTGGCGTTAGCCAGGGAACTCGCCCCAATGTTTTTTAAATTTGTTTTAAGCTTTTGAAGATTAAAATCTCGATATTATTTTCGATTTCGAAATTTGGATGTAAGAGTTATTTAAAAATTTAATGATCAAAGACAGGGGAGTCATCATGGGCAATATTCATGTGGCGATCATGATGGGCAGCAAATCGGACCTGCCTACGATGGAAGAAACGGCAAAAATTTTTAAGGATATGGGTGTGAGTTATGAGATGAAGGTGCTGTCCGCTCACCGCACCCCGCGCGAAACAGCGGCCTATGCCGAAGGTTTGAAAGACCGGGGCGTGAAAGTCGTCATCTGTGGGGCCGGAGGGTCGGCCGCTTTGGCGGGTGTGGTCGCCGCGCATACGACGCTTCCGGTCATCGGCATCCCGGTCGAATCTGTCTTGCAGGGGCTGGATTCTCTGCTTTCGACGGTGCAGATGCCCCCGGGGGTGCCGGTAGGTGCGGTGGCGATCGGCAAGGCCGGCGCCAAGAACGCCGCCTTGCTGGCGGTGCGGATTCTGGCCTTGGCCGATGAAAACCTCAACGCCAAACTTCGGGATTATTCTGATAACCAGCGGCAGAAAATCCTGAATGAGAAAGTCTGAGGATTGAAAACCGAAATTATACAGGTTCATCCGGAATTTCCGGAATTGGATAAAATTGCGCGCTGCGCCAAGGTTATCCGTCAAGGGGGCCTGGTCATCTTCCCGACCGAAACGGTTTACGGCATTGCCGCAGATTATAACAATCCCCGCGCCATGGCCCGGCTGCGCGAGGTCAAGCAGAGGCCGTCAGACAAGCCCTTTTCGATCCATATTTCCCAGAAATGGCTGATATCCAATTATACTTCGATCAAGGACACGGGGGTTTATAAGTTGATCGACGCCTGCTGGCCCGGTCCGTTGACCGTGATTGTTCCCGGCCGCCAGGGCAATGGGGAGACGATCGGGATTCGGATGCCACAGAATAATATTGCCATCCGGCTTGTGGAGGAATCCCGCCGGACGGTAGCGGCCCCGTCGGCCAATATCTCCGGCCGGCCGGCCCCGGCCACCTGTGCCGAGGCCCTCACGGACCTGGACGGCAAGGTGGAGATGGCGATCGACGGCGGTCCGGCCGCCCTGGGGGTGGCCTCGTCGGTGGTGGATTTTACCCGCGAACACCCGGCGGTTGTCAGGGAAGGCAGCATCTCGCAGGAAAAGGTCGACGGGATCACCGGGCGCAAGACCGTTCTGTTTGTTTGCACCGGCAACAGCTGCCGGTCGGTCATGGGCGAGTATTATCTGAAAAAGATACTAAAGGATCGTGACGACGTCGATGTCTTTTCCGCCGGGACAGGAGTTTTCCTGCGGTCCACGGCCAGTTCCGAGACCCTGATCGTCTTGGACCGTGAGGGCATTGATGCCTCCGGACATCAGTCCCAGCCGCTCAACAATATTTTATTGCATAAAGCCGATCTGATTTTGGTCATGACCAAGGCCCACCGCAGTCAGGTGCTGGACCGCTGCCCGGACGTCGAAGAGCGGGTTTATTTTCTCAAGGAATTCGCCCACGAACAAAAAGGCCATGAAGGCGATCTTGACATCCCCGATCCGATCGGCAAATCGGCTTCGGCTTACGAAGAATGTTTTTTGATCATCAAAGAGGCCGTGGCCAAGATTACGGATTTGTTATGACGCATGTGAATGTGGAAAGGACGTTGTCATGAAAATTTTTATCGGGGCCGACCATCGCGGTTACAGGCTGAAAAATAAAATCGCTATTCATCTTGGCCGGGAAGGTCATGAGGTCGTTGATCTTGGCACGCATGATCCCGAGAAAAGCTGCGATTATCCCAAATTTTCGTTTGGGGTTGCGCAACATGTTGCCGAAACTCCCGGCAGCCGGGGGATCCTGATCTGCATGACCGGAATCGGCCATTCGATCGCCGCGAATAAGGTTGCGGGCGCTTATGCCGCGTTGTGTTACAACAAGCGGGCGGCGGTCTTGTCCCGGCAGCATAACAACGCGAATATACTGGTTGTCGGGGCCAAGTTTGTGCCGGCCAAAGAGATTATGGGACTGATTCGGGTTTGGTTGAAGACGGAGTTCGCCGGGGGACGGCATGTCCGTCGGGTCGGTCAGATCAAACGGACGGAACGCCGGACGATGGAAGGAAAAGGAAGAAGGAAAAAGGGAAAAGGAAAAAGATAAAGAAAAAGGGTTGAAGAAACTAAAAGATAGAGGAGAAGATGGAACAACTTAAAAAAACGGATCCGGACATATATCAGGCTGTCCGGGATGAGATCAAGCGTCAGCAGAATAATCTGGAAATGATCGCCTCCGAGAATATCGTCTCCGAAGCGGTCCTTCAGGCCCAGGGAAGTGTCTTGACCAATAAATACGCCGAGGGTTATCCCGGTCGGCGCTGGTACGGCGGCTGTGAATTTGTCGATGTCGCCGAGAGTTTGGCGCGGGAGCGTGCCCGAGAGATTTTCGGGGCCGAGCATGTTAATGTCCAGCCCCACTCGGGATCGCAGGCCAATGAGGCGGTCTATAATGTGGCGGTCAATCCCGGGGACACGGTCCTGGCGCTGGATTTGGCCTGCGGCGGGCATTTGACGCACGGACATAAATTGAATTTCTCCGGCAAACGTTATCACATGGTCTTTTACGGGGTCAACCGTGAGACCGAGATGCTGGATTATGATGAGGTTTTGGCCCTGGCCAAGGAGCATAAGCCGAAGATGATCCTGGCCGGGGCATCGGCTTACCCGAGGATCATTGATTTTAAGAAATTTCGCGAGATCTGTGATGCTGTCGGGGCTTGTCTTTTTGTCGATATGGCCCATATCGCGGGGTTGGTCGCGGCCGGGCTGCACCCCAACCCGGTGCCGTATGCGGAATTTGTTACCACGACGACCCACAAAACCCTGCGCGGTCCGCGCGGCGGGATGATCCTTTGCCGCGAGGAATACGCCAAAAAGATCGATACCAATGTCTTTCCCGGGGTTCAGGGCGGGCCGCTGATGCATGTGATCGCGGCCAAGGCGGTCGCCTTCCAGGAGGCGCTTACGGACTCATTCAAGGAATATCAGCACCAGATCATTCGTAATGCCCAGGCCCTGTCGAAGGCGATGGAGGATCAGGGATTCCGGATCGTCTCAGGCGGCACGGATAACCATCTTTTTATGGTTGATTTAAGATCCAAAGATATTTCCGGGAAAGAGGCCTCGGCTGTCTTGGATAAGGTGCATATCACGGTCAACAAAAACCTGATCCCGTTTGATCCGGCCAGTCCGATGGTGACGAGCGGAATCCGGATCGGGACGCCCGCGGTCACGACGCGCGGGTTGAAAGAAGAACAGATGCAGGCCGTGGCCCGGTTGATCGATGCCGCGCTAAGCGCCCGCCAGGACGAACAAAAACTGGAAAAGATCCGCCGGGATGTGCTGCAGATCACGCGGGATTTTCCGATTTATGCGAACATGTGATTTTTGCCAATGAAATGTCCGGCTTGTGATTATAAAGAGACCAAGGTTATCGATTCGCGGATCAGCGCGGACGGCCATGCCATCCGCCGTCGCCGGGAATGCCTGAAATGCGGGCGCCGGTTTACGACCTATGAGTATATCGAGCAGGTGCCTCTGATGGTCGTTAAGAAAGACGGGCGTCGGCAGGGTTTTGACCGCCATAAGATCATCTCCGGCCTAGTCAAGGCCTGTGAGAAACGGCCCATCAGTATTGGCCGGATTGAGGATCTGACCACGGAAGTTGAACGCGATCTGCAAAAGAAATACGACCGCGAGGTCGCGGCCGAGGTGATCGGCGAGATGATTATGGAGCGCCTGGCGGCTCTGGACGAGGTGGCTTATGTGCGTTTTGCGTCGGTCTATCGGCAGTTTCGGGACGTGAATCAATTCATGAGCGAGTTGAAGATCATATTGCAAAAGGACAAAGAGACGGCAAAACGGAAATAATGCTGTTTTCATGGTACATGTTGCCCAAAGAGGACGATGGCCGTTATGATTGAAATGGAATTGAGTAAGATTATTATCGACGAGAAACGTCAGGATCAGATCATCGTCGTGAAGGAAAAAAAGGGTTCCCGCCAATTTCCCATTATTATCGGTTTCCCGGAGGCCTCCAGCATCAAGATCAAGTTGTCGGGCGTCAAGGTCCCACGCCCGATGACGCATGACTTGCTGCTTTTGGTCATCCAGGGACTGGGGGCGCGTCTGGACCGGCTGGTGATCGACAAACTGGTCGAGAATACCTTCCACGCCAAGCTGGTCCTGAAGACGGCGGATGGCCAGGAGAACTGGGTCGATTCCCGCCCGTCAGACGGGATCGCCCTGGCGGTCCGGGCTCAGGCGCCTGTCTTCGTTGAGGAAGACGTCCTCAAGAAGGCCGCGATCTTTAAAGTCGAATAAAGACCGCCTGCCGATATCCAGACCATGTCATTCCAAAAAGATTATCCGCAATTGAAACAGGTGCGCGATTATGTCCGCCGTCGCAAGATCGGTGTCTATCTGGTCGGGGGCTTTCTGCGCGATCGGCTGTTGGCGCGGCCTGGTTTTGATTTTGATTTTGCCGTTGAGCATTCGGCCGTTTCGTTGGCGCGGGGGTTTGCGCGCCGGATCAAGGGCGCGTTTGTTTTGCTTGATGACGAACACGGTTGCGCGCGGGTCGTCAAAAAAAAGCGTACGCATATCGAGACCTATGATTTCGCGGATTTTCGCGGCCCTGATCTGCTGGCGGATTTGAAGAAACGCGATTTCACGATCAACACGCTTGTCTGCAAGATGAACGGCCTGCAGAACAGTCAAACGTGGGATGAGGCGGTTGCTGACCCTTTAAACGGAACCAGGGATATCCGCCGCCGGACCGTGCGTATGGTTGCGTCGCGGGCCTTTCGGGAGGATCCCCTGCGGCTTCTGCGCGCGTTCAGCCTGCGGGCCCTTTTGGGATTCCGGATCGAGGCAAGGACGCTTCAGGCCATAACCCGGCAGAAGGATTTGATTCGGGAGGTTTCACCCGAACGCATCCGCGAGGAATTGTTCAAGATCCTCGCGACGGATCGGGCCGCGGAGACCCTGCAGGCCATGGACAAGGCCGGGCTCCTGAGGCAGGTGCTGCCGCAGATCACGGGCATGGTCGGCGTAGACCAGGGCCCGTATCATCATCTGGATATTTGGCGTCATTCCCTGGAGACGGTCCGTCAGCTGGAAAAGATCGTGGCCTTGTTCGGCGATGATCCCGATTGCGGCCCGTATCTATCGGAGGCCCTAGGGGGAGAACGGACACGTTTGGGCCTGTTGAAACTTGGTTCCCTGCTGCACGATGTCGGCAAGCCGCAGAGCCTGCGCCGGGACAAGGACCGGATTTATTTTTACGGCCATGACCGCCTCGGCCGGCAGATCGTCCGGCAGGTGGCGCTTGATTTGAAGCTTTCAAATAATGAAAGACGCATTTTGCAGGATATGGTATTATGGCACCTGCGGCCGGGTTATCTGTCCAACTTCAAGCAACCGACTCGCCGGGCGCTTTTTCGTTATTTTCGCGATACGGCGGACGAGGCGGCCAGTATAGCCCTATTATCCTGGGCCGATCAGCGTTCAACCCGAGGGCCGTTGACCGGCCGGTCGGCGCAGATCCATCATGAGAAGATCTGTCGCGGGCTGATCGCGGAATATTTCCGGCGCAAGAAACAAAAGCCGTTTGTCCGGCTTATTAACGGCCATGATTTGATCCGGCGTCTGCGTTTGAGCCCTTCGCCGCTGTTCGCCCGTATCCTGCGCGAGGTGGAAGAAAAGCAGGTTACCGGCCGGATCAAGACCAAGAAAGAGGCCTTGGATTGGGCCCGGAAGGCTGCGGCAAGATTTAAGTCAAAATAGAGGGGCGGCCAGGAAGCCGTGGACGTGAAGACAGCTTTTTTTGTGTGATCAGATATGATCGCGGGGAGGGATAAGCTCGAACCGCTGACAATTTTATGGGCCAAAGCGAGGGCTTTAGTGCTCCGGATTCAAAGGCAAAGCTTATGCAGATCAGAAAAACATCGATAAGAGTCATTCAGGGTGACATCACTAAGCTGAATGTGAACGCATGTGTCGTCCCTGTCAACGAGAAATTGGAATTGGGCCAGGGGCTCGGAGCTCTTGTCCGCCGGCGTGGCGGGCCGGAAATCGAACGGGAACTTTTAGCGAAGACCCCGATCCTTGTCGG
>CAZBSU010000067.1:0-4133 GCA_964494745.1 uncultured Planctomycetales bacterium
TGAACGCCATCGACGCCATGCCTAAAGGCGGGACGATTGATATCAAGGTGGATGTCCCGCGGCCCATTCGCAAAGGCCAAGCCGAAAAATGCATTATTCAGATTAAGGATACGGGGATCGGCATCCCGGCCGCGCATATATCTCGCATTTTTGATCCTTTTTTTACCACAAAAGACGCGGGCAAAGGGACCGGTCTGGGCCTGAGCACGGTTTATCTCATCATTGAAAAACATAAAGGTTTGATTGATGTCAAAAGCCATAAGGGCAAAGGGACTCAATTTACGATCACCCTGCCGCTGAAGCACGAAGGGCCGTCGCTGCTGAAAAAGGTCGGTGTCGCTCCGGCCCTGGCCGACAGCCGAGGTGAGGTGAAAATATCAAAACGGACAGGAGGGCGAAAATGTCGGGCAAGAAAAAAGTCGTGATGATCGACGATGAAGAGGATTTGTGCTTTGTGGTCAAATCCAACCTGGAGGATAACGGTGAATTCGAGGTCGTGACAACCTCCAACCCCAACGAGGCCGAAGACGTGATCCGCCGCGAGAAGCCGGATGTGGTGCTTTTGGATGTGGTCATGCCGGAACGGCCCGGGCAGGAGATCGTGGCCGCGTTGCGAAATGACAAGGAACTCAAGAAGACCCCGATCATTATGGTCAGCGGCAAGGGCGAGATGATTTTTGATAAAAAGAAGAATGAATTCAAGTGGCTGCCGAATAATCCGGCGGCCCAAAACCGCCCGGATCTGCCTGATGCCAAAGGCGCCGAGGCCTTGGCCGAGGCCTACAACGCCGATGATTATATTTCCAAACCCTTTAACACCGAGCTGCTGGTCCAGGTGATCAATGAGCTTTTGGAAAAGCTCAGCAAGGCCAAGCAAAAAGACGACGATGATGACATGATGATGTGACGGCGCGGATCGTGTTCTTTGTGCATAAAATAATGAATGAGGTTGCGGACAGGGTTCGGCGGACATGAAGCTGGCTTTTTTCGGGACGGGATTGATGGGGCAACCCATGGTTCGCAGGCTTTTGCAGTCCGGCCACGAAGTTGCGGTCTACAACCGCACGGCCCGAAAGGCCCGGGAGCTTGAGGGCGACGGTGCTTTGGTCATGTCCGGCCCCCGCGAAGCGCTGGAAGGCCGTGAGGCCGTTATCCTCATGCTGACCGATGCCGCGGCGATTGATTCGGTCTTAGACGGTGTCCCTGGTACGAGTTGGCGCGGCAAGACCTTGATTCAGATGGGGACGATCGCCCCGGCCGAGAGCATGCGTTTGCAGGGCTGGATCACGGCCTCCGGCGGTGATTATTTCGAATGCCCTGTTCTGGGCAGCCGTAAGGAGGCGCAGACAGGCCGGTTGATCCTGATGGTCGGCTCCAGCCCGGCCCAGTTCGCCAAATGGCGGGCCTGGCTGAAATGTTTCGGTCCGGACCCGCAATGGATCGGCGACGTGGGACAGGCCGCGGCATTAAAACTGGCCTTGAATCAATTGATCGCTTCGTTGATGAGCGCGTTTTCGGTCAGCCTGGGCATCATTCAACGCCGCGGGATCAGCCCGGAGCTGTTTATGTCGATTTTGCGTCAAAGCGCGTTATACGCGCCGACATTTATCAAGAAATACCCGCGTCTGATCGAACGGAATTTTTCACAACCCAATTTCCCGGTCCGTCATCTCTTAAAGGATGTTGATCTGATCTTGGGCGAATGCCGTCAGGACGGTCTGGCGGTTGGGCATCTCGAAGGTGTTCGCGCCGTGCTGTCCAAAGCGGAGGAGGCCGGGCTGGGGGACCGGGATTATTCGGCCCTATGGGAAATTATTAACCCTGTCGGACAATAGAAGGATGAAAGGTCATGCTTATTACCAAACACAAGGAAGTCAATAAACGGTCCCTGGGTCTTAATCTGGTCGGCTGGGGCGTATGTCTGAGCAATGTGCTTTTGTTTTCGTCCTTTTACTATGCCTATTTCACCAATCAGGCCTTTGCCCCGCGGCCTTTTCTGGTGTTCCTGTCTGTCTTTGCCGTCTTTCCTCTGGATTTTATGCATACGTATCTCATGCACGAATGGTATGCCCACCTCACTTGGATTCTCATGATGACGGTCTGTTCCATGGGGGTCCTGTTGCTGAACAAATTCGCGCGTCTGGTCTTTATCGTCATGAATATCGTTCATATCGTGGTCCTAAGTTATTTGATGCTCATGCATTTCGGGACTATCGATTTTATCGAGTTTGGATTTAAATTTTATTTCAGCCTGGTGGTGTGCGGCGCCTACGTGGGTTTCCTGATTATCCCGGACGTGCGCGAGCAGTTCGAGGTCAGCCTGGAAGGTTTCAGCTTCCTCTCGCGGCTGGAGCCCCCGCGCATCAAACGTATCAAACCCAAAAACAGTCAGGGGCTCTTCAAGCTCAGTCTGGCTTATGAAAATCTTGGCCGGTATGCCGATGCGGTTAAAGTGCTCGAGAAGGCCGTAGATATCGAGCCGGAGAACACGGAGTTTCTTTTTCGGTTGGCGTTGAATTATGCCAAGACGGATAAAAATTACAAAGTCATCGAGGCGCTGAACAAGACCCTGAGGATCAAACCGGATCATTATGAGGCCCGTTATTTCTTGGGCCACGCCTACATGAAAGAAGGCAGCGTCCGGGAAGGCATCTACGCTTTAGAGGAGGCTGCCAAAAGCCCGCAGCCGCATCCGATGATTTTCAAGGAGCTCGGCCAGGCGTATCTCTCGGCCGGTCGGTATGAGGAGGCGGGTGGGGCCCTGGAGAAGGCCGCCGCGGCTCATCAGCAGGACGCAGAAATTTATTATCAATTGGGCCGGCTGTGTTTCGAGAAGCTTGATAAGAAGAAGGAGGCCCGGGAGTATCTGCTGCGCGCGTTGCGCATCAATCCGGATTACCGGGAGGCTCGGATGCAGCTGGGCCTGGTGTGTGTCAAACTGTCGCGCTACAAGGATGCGATCCGCGCGTTCAAAGAGGTGCTCAAGAAGGACCCGGGCAATCGGCCCGCACATTATCATATCGGTTTTTCGTATGCCATGATAGAGGATTTTGATTCGGCCCGTCGGCATTATCACGTTTTGAAACGCGTTGATCCTGATCTGGCGGAAAATCTGGCCATGGTGATTAAATAAGCCGGGATGAAAAAGGAATGATTGACAAGTTGTTGTGGCGGGTCGTTATTTTTGTTTTTTTGATCAGCGGTTGTGCCGGAAAGCCTGATCAGGCTCAACTGACCGTTACCATGAGCCTGGGGGAAGAGGAATGGGCGGTCTTCCGGCAGGAGATATTCCCCCGGTTCGAAAAACAAACCGGTGTCCCGATCCGCGCTTATCAGATCGAGGCCGGCCATCTGGCGGCCAAACTGGAGGCCCTTGATGCCGCCGGGCAAAGCGAGATCGATGTTTTTGCCCAGGACAACATGAACCTGGCGGCCTTGATCAATAAGGATCTTGTCCTGGACCTTTCATCTCACCGCGATCATATTCCTCCTGCCGTTATCCCCAGCCTGGTCCAAGCCGGTATGTTTGGCGAGCGTTTGATGTTCATGCCGTTCAGGCCCAATGTGCAGATCGTTTATTACAACACGGAGGCCTTTGACCGGCTGCGCCTGAGCCCGCCGCGGACCTGGGACCAGCTTCTTGGGGTTGCAGAAGCCATGCGCGCTTCAGACGGCGTGGGGCGGGTCCTGTTGAAAGGATATGGCGGGAATCCGACCGCCACCCAGATTTATGAATTTATTCTTCAGGCCGGGGGGGATCCGTATGCCTTTAACGACGCAGGGTGTGTGCGCGCCTTTCGTTTTTTGCAGAGATTGGCCCCGTGCCTTTCCCCGGAGACCAACCGCGCCAAATGGGATACTGCCAACGAGATCATGGCCCGCCAGGAGGCCTATCTCGGCCTGAACTGGCCCTTCGGTGTCGTCATTCTCGTCAAGGATTACGGGCTTGATTTCATCGGCACCTACTCGGGCTGGGAAGGCCCGGCCGGGGAGGTCCATGTTATCGGCGGGGATGTCCTGGGGATTCCCAGGAAGGCGCGCCATATCGATAAGGCGCTTGAGTTCATCGCTTTTTTACAGACCCGGGAGGTTCAGGAAATGGCAGATCAACCGAAGGTGGCGGGAAAGAAACC
>CAZBSU010000067.1:4143-9057 GCA_964494745.1 uncultured Planctomycetales bacterium
GGCTGGCCTTCCATCCGCACCGACGCCTACGGCCAGGTCGCGGACTGGCAGAAACCGCATTTTGACTCGGTGACGCGGGCCTTGGGAAAAGGCGTGTTCCGCAAGAATGTGGCTTGGTGGCCGGTTTACGCGAAATACGCCAGCCGCGCTTTTCAGCAGATCGTGCTTGAAGGCGAACCTGTCCGGGCCACCCTGGACCGCCTCAAGACCAAGATGCTCGCGGAGAAAAATCCTTCCCGGCGTTGATCGGTTCGTTCATGGGTAATCTTTTTCGCAAATATCTTTTTGAAATTATCTGTCTTCTCCCCTTAGGGCTGTTTCTTTTGTTTTTTACCTGTTACCCCATCCTGAGGGTTGTGCTGATGAGTTTTGGCCGTGCCGGTGGGGGGCTTACCCTGGCCCATTATTCGGCCTTGCTCGCCAGCGGAGCCTTTCGCCGGGCTTTTATCAACACGATTCTAATCGCGGGCGGGTCATTGGCGGTTGAATTGACGGTCGGGATGTTCATGGCCCTGGTCCTGGCGCGCCGCATGCCCGGACGGGATGTGATCCGGACCCTTTTTTTGCTGCCGCTAGCCATCCCCACGGTTGTTGTCGGCGTCATGATGAGCTATATCTTTTCGACCTCGGGCTGGCTGAACCGATTTCTTTCGGATCTCCATTTTATTCAGGCCCCGGTCCACTGGATGTCGGGCGGACCGCAAAGCCTGCTCATGCTGATTCTGGCGGATTCCTGGAAGGTCACGCCGCTGGTTATGCTTATCCTGCTGGCCGGCCTGAAATCCATTGACCGGACGCTTTATGAAGCGGCGCGCGTGGACGGGGCCGGCACATGGCAGGTCTTTCGCCGGGTCAGTCTGCCGCTGATCATGCCTTATATCACGACCGCCGTGATTATCCGCGGGATTGATGCCTTCAGGATTTTTGCCTTGCCGCTGGTGTTGATGGGCCAGAACCTGAAGGTCATTGGGACCTTTGCCTATGTGGAATACATGGATTACGGGAATATGCATCTATCCGCGGCCAGCGCGGTTGTCCTGTTTTTTATGATCATGAGCGCGGTTTTTGTTTATATCAAATGTGCCGGGCAGGAGGGGATGCAGGCGACATAAGGGGGCTCGCCGGAAACATCTCGCATGCAAGTAAGCAGGCCCGGAGAAAGCATTGACGGTTCAGACAGTCCTCGCTGCGCTGCGAAACTCGCCGTCAATACTTTCTCCGGTCCTGAGTGTGAGGTTGCATGACTCAACGCTCCCGGCTTGCTGGGAAGAACAGGTTCACCGCCGGTCTTCTCGGGCTCAGGTCGCGGCGTTTTATTCGCACTTCAAAGACCGGCTGTTCGTGGGGGGGGCAAGGCAGAGCAAGAACAAAATTTTAGGCGGCAGATATGGAAAGCATGAAATCATTCGTTATTTATTTTTTGATTGTTGTCATGATTCTCGCCATCATGTTCCCCCTGTATGTGATGGCGCGGATCTCTCTAAGCGAACCGCAGGAGGTCTTTCAGGACAGGCCGTCTTATCTGATTCGCCAGCCGACCCTGCGTCATTTCCAAGACGTGGTCCAATCGGGTGAGGTCTTTTTCGGACCGCTGAGAAAGAGTTTGATCGTGGCCTTTTGTGTCAGCCTGCTCGGTTTGATGATCGCCACGCCGGCCGCCTATGCCATCAGCCGTTTTGATTATCGCGCCCGCTATGTCTTTTTGGTGGTGATCTTTGCGGCGCGGATGATCCCGGAGGTCACGATCGCGCTGCCGGTTTCGGTGACCTTTATCCGTTGGGGCCTTTTTGATACCGTGCCGGGGCTGATCCTGGCCCATTTGGTGCGGGTCCTGCCGATTATCTGTTTTATTATGACCGGCGTGTTCGCGGATTTTCCCCATGATATCGTTGAACAGGCCTATATCGACGGGTGCAACCGGTTCCAGGCCTTTATCAGGGTGGTCCTGCCCCTGACCATGACCGGGATCAGCGTGGCCGCGGTGTTCGGATTCCTGTTTTCCTGGGATGAATTTATTTACGCGTCCTATCTGTGCCTGGCTCGGGTCACGATGCCGTTAAAGGTTTTTTATTATGTCTCCCGCGGGAATATGTTTTATTCGGCGACGTATGCGGTGATCATCACGCTGCCGGTTTTGTTTTTGACCATTTTGTTGCAGAAGTATCTTAAGCCGGAGTATTTGTCGGGGGCGGTTAAAGGATAGAGGGCCAGGACAGGGCGCATCCTTCATGGCTCAAACAGCTCGCTGCGCTCGCAACTCGCCCTGAAGGATGCGCCCTGTCCTGAATAAAGAGGGAAAAGGCAGAAGGTGACAGTCACCTTTTGTGGGGACACATTGAAAAGGCTCGCCGGGAACATTTAGCGCTCAGGTTGCTGCGCTCCATTCGCGCTGCGATGTTTCCGGCTCGCGGGAGATGAGAAAGAGGAAGATATGAGGAGGCTTGATGCAATTTAGGTGTATTTTGGTTTTGATAATTCTCGCAATCTTTGTCAGCGTCGGCGGGAGTCTTTATGCAGCCGAGGATCCGCAAGCATTGCTTAATGCCATGCTGGTGGATGTCTATCCGCAAGGGGTTTGCGGTGAAGAGGCCTTTGACGCGGAATACCGGTTGACGGCCATGGGCGCGGAGGCTTTTGCCGCCCTGTTGGATAATATTTACAACCCCAACCGGAGCTGCCGGACCAGCCGGGTCATGGGCGAATATGATGATTCGCTGGGGGCTTTTTGCCACGCCTTGCTGATCCGCCATTTGGAAGGGGAGAGCCTGACCGCCACGCCGGCCATGTTGCATTTGAACGGGGTGGAGCCAAGGCATCGCGTTTTTGCCTTTTTGCCGAGGGACATGCTGGCCGGTTGGGTCCGCCAAAGACTTGGTATGTCTTTGCACGAGATGCAGATCGCGGCCGCGCAATACGCCATCGAACTCTGCCAGCGCGAAAACCGTTTCTGCACCGCGGCGGCCTGGCGCCAGCGCTTGGCCCGGCTTGGGGTCACGGATCTGCCCGCTGTCGATCCCAAGGAGCAGGATCAGGGTGATTTCGACCGGGAATTGTTTTATTATGATCCGCGCACGATCTTGGACCTGATTTATCAGAGACGTATCGAAAGCCTGGCGGTCATGTTCCCTCCGGGATCCCCGCTGGCCCTGGAACTTGGTCAGTTAGTCATCGGCCGGGATCAACCCAAGGCCATGATCGCGTTCCGTAACTGGCTGGATGAACATATGCAGGACCTGTTTCCCTTGCGCCTTAAGACCGCGGGGCCGGATTATTCCGTAACCGCGGCGCGCGCCGAGAGCCCGGACCCAGACCGGCAGGATATTTATTTCGAGGTCCATGTGAACGGCGGCAGGGATTCCTTCGGCCATGTCTGCTGGCAGCCGTTCATGCTCGTTCCGTTCAGGCCGCGGGCCTTTGACAGCCATGTCTTGTTCGGCCTTTTCGTTGAGCAGGGCCGCCGGGTTCTGCCCGAAGGGAGCGGGAATGCCGGCGATTGACAAGGTCGGTTAAAAGGGGTAAACTCAAGAGTGAGTTTGTCGAAGATCATCTTCAAGATAGCCGCGGTTATCGTTGCCGGGCTTCTTTTTTGGGAAGGCCGGCCCGTTGAAAAGTTGTTTTTCGCCTTCATCGCCGTGCCGGCTTACGGATTCGGTTATTTTATTTTCCGCGATCCGATGCGGATGTTTGAGATCCAAAAAAGATTCTATGCCCGGATCAACTGGCGCATCGAGCCGATCTCGCTAGAGAAGGAGATCCGCAATACACGCGGCATGGGCGTGATACTGATGGTTCTTGTCCTTTTGTCCGGCCTTTATATGGCCCTGACCGGATTTGATTGAAGCCCATTACCATTACAGGAACTGATCAAGATGCCATTTGGGAATTTGATGCTGCTAAAAATTGCCGGGGCCGTTTTCGGCATCCTTTTTCTGGTCAATTGGGTCTGCCTTTTGTCTTCCCAGAAGATCAACGGCTTCCGCTGGGGCGATTTCGTCCTGGCCTTGTTCGTCGTGGCCGTCCTTTTTGTCAACCTGCCCCGGCTGCGTTCCATGGCGGCCTTGGTCCCGGACACTCTGCAGGTCTTCAATATGGAAACCAAGGCCAAACTGGAAAATTTCAACACCGGCGTTCGGGATACCCGCCAGACCGTGACCCAGATCTCCGGTTATCTGCAGGATGTGGCCGAACGGGAGATGGAATATCAGATGCAGTTAAATGTCCCTCCGCATGCCGAACCATGACCGCCGACGTTCTGCATAAAACCGCCTACGGACGTATCCGCCAGATCCATCGTCTTTCGCAGGAATACAATCGTCTCAACGGAACACCTCACGACCAGCGCCTGCTGGATATGGTCCGCCACCATGCCGAGGAGATCCGGGACCTGCACCGTCAAAAGGATCCGCATTATTTGACCGAGACCGGGGACCTGATCGTGCTGTGCTGCGAGCTTCTGTTGGAAGGCCGCGCCCCGGTCGATCAGACTTTGTTAAGATGTCTTGAGCGTTTTGAACAGAAATTAACCGAACTCATTCGGCAGGCCCAGCCAGAGAATAATCATGCCCAAGATTCTGCTCGTTGAAGACGACGAGGATGTCCTGGATATACTTGCCTTCATTATCGGAAATGCCGGCTACCAGACCGTGACCGCGCACAACGGCAAACAGGCCCTGCGCCGGGTCATGACGGATCGTCCGGACCTGATCATTACCGATGTCCTCATGCCCGTCATGGACGGGTATACTTTTTATAAAAAACTCAAAGAGAATAAAGCCACGGCGATCATCCCGGTTTTGATCCTGACCGCCCGGGCGGCGATGGAAGAGACCTTTAAGCTGATCGGCGCGGACGATTTTCTCGCCAAACCGTTTGAGGATTATGTCCTGCTGGGGAAGATATCTAGGTTGTTGAGTC
>CAZBSU010000068.1:0-9050 GCA_964494745.1 uncultured Planctomycetales bacterium
CACCGAACAGGCGGGATATGTTTTTCCGCTTGAAACAGGAGCTCTGTCCGACTTATTGAAGCATATCGTTCAAAAGGATTCTTACACAGATAAGGGCACAGCGGCTTATCGCGAATCATTGCGTTATAAAGAATCAAATCACGCTCACAAACTTTTGGATATCCTTTTGGAATAACAACGGTTTTTCATAAATGTCCCGATCAATCCTCAATAAAACCCGATATTTCTTGCGCAAAATCGAAAGATTCGGATCCTTCCACCTTTTAGGGACGAATTTCTTTATTAATTTCTTGGGGTTCGGATCCCAATTGCTGATCGCCAAATTCATTTCACCGATCGACCTGGGACGCATCAAGACCATGCAGTCTTTTGTCGCCGTGGCGGTTATCGCGGCCGGGTTCGGATTGAATACAGCGATCCTTAAATTATGTTCCGAAAAACGGCCTCTCGATGAAAAAAAACGCATTTTAAAAGACAACCTCAATATCACCGCCGCCGTCTCAATCTTGACCGTGACATTGATCGGCCTCTTGAGTTTCTTGCACTGGCTTTCGCCTGACCTGGCCATCAATGAATTCATGCTTGCCTTCATGTGGATCATCCCCCCCACGGCCTTAACGATGGGGCTGATCTGCTATCTCCAAGCCTTAAAAAAGATAAAATTAATGGCCAAGAGCCAGGTCTTGATTCGCTTATTCGGGGTCGCCTTTCTGGTCATCGCCACATATTACTGGAAAATTCTCGGTTTTATCGTAGCGACTATTATCATCCGTTGGGTGGCTCTGGTTCCGTTGCTCTGGCTGGCGCGTATCAAATGGGATTTTCAAACGAAGCTCACACCGCTAACCCGCCTAAGCCTCGGCTACGGCAAATGGAGCATGGCCTCAAACGGCATGAACGCCCTGCGTAAATACCTCGATCTATTTATTCTAAATTATTTCCTTCTCAACCGCTCTTTATTGGGTGATTATGGGCTAGCCGCTATCCTTATCCTCGCCCTAGACCAAGTCACCTTAACGGTTCAAAACATCGCCACACCTTATTTTTCTGAGAAAAGCCAGGATCCTCTCGCCTTTAAACAAGCGTTATCTAAATATCAAAGACTCCTTATCGCCACGGCCTTTATTTTAACAGGCGGCGCTGTTCTGATCGGCCCAAAATTTATTAGCTTTATTTATCAAGATAAATACCCTTTGACCGGTGTCTTTTTTCAAATCCTAACCCTGCGTTACTTTTTTGGGAGCTGCCAGGCCCTCTTGGGTATTGCTCTCATCACTCTGGGACGGATTAAAGATAATTTTATCATTTCCTGCATTGCCTTACCTGTTACAATAGGGTTTTCGATATGGTTCATCCGATTATGGGGGCCGTTCGGTGCTGCCTGGGCGCAGGTGGCCGGGGCTTTCATTTCGATGATAATCTTTCATTTTAAATCTAAAAAAATCATTCATGATGCTTTCGCAACGCCTTCCCATTATTAAAAATTAATATCAAGAAAAGGCGGCCTTGCCGTATACGACAACATGGAGGATCCCTTTTGGCACAGACTAAAAAAATATTATTGATTACGCGCCATTTTATCCCGCATTACCATTCATTGGGGGGGGGCATTCGCATTCTTAAACTGGCCAAATTTCTCCATCAGATCGGATTTGAAATTTACATCGTTACATCCCACGGTCGGCATATCAGTTATTTTGGATACCAAAATCTGATTGAAAAATTTCACATCATTTACGTCCCGGCCCCATATATATGGCACTCCTTTTCCAAAAATCATTCTTTCGATTCGGCGAGTGTAAAAGAGAAAAAATATTCCGCGTGGAATGGACCGGCCATCTTATTTAATATCCTTAAAGAACTGACGGTCCCGGATATCGGCATTTTCTTTCTTAACCGGCTGACAAAAGCTGCCGCCCAGCTTATCCAAGAACAAGACATCCAAAATGTGCTGATCACGTCTCCGCCCCACAGCACCCAGTTAATCGGGTTAAAACTCAAAAAAATATTCAAAGAAAAAATAAACTTGTTGGTGGATTATCGCGACAGCTGGAATATGGTCGGCATGTTCCGTAAACGGCTGCCCATTTTGCAATATTTTAATGCGGCCTGGGAAAAACAAGTCTTACTTAATGCCGATCATTTTATTTATCATTCGCCGCCCGTTCTAAAAAAAATCCTCGGCACGGTCCCGGATATCGGCCCTAAAGCCACGCTGATAATGAACGGCTTCGATAAAGACATGGTCTCAGACCATCAAAGACGAATAGAACGGTCATTGGATACGGCGCCAACGATTGGATATTTTGGCGTTCTCCATGCAACGCGAAGAAACTATCGTAACCCGAATTTATTCTTTCAAGGGCTGTTGGAATCGAAAAAAAAATTCAAACTTTTCTTGTGCGGAGATATTCACATTGATTATTCCTGGACAGATCGTCTGGGAGACATGCTAGAGATAAAAAAGGAGGTGCCGCACAAAGAAGCGATTCAACTAATGCGTCAAATGGATCTGCTATTAGTCATCCATCTTCATGCGGAAGGGACGGATGAAGTCATCCCCGGCAAACTATTTGAATATATGCTTGCCGAACGCCCGATCCTTGTCGTCGGCCCAAAAAATATGGAGGCTGCCCGTATTGTGGCCCGCGAGAAGATCGGGTTTTGTATGGATATTCATGACCCGGAGGATATACGCAAAAAATTAGACATGATCGGCCAATGTTTCAAAACAGGAGATGTTCCGAGATACAATGCCCATGATCTCATGCAGTACAGTCGTCAGACTCAGTATACAAAATTGCTGCCTCTTTTAAAACCACCTTTTAAAAAGCCGGATCGAAAAGAAATAAAGACCGGCCGGAACTTCGATCCGGCCAAAAATAAAATTCGTTTCTCCGTCGTCATTCCATTATACAATAAAGCCGCTTATATAGAACAAGCCCTCCGCTCCGTACTGCAGCAGACGATTCAGGATTTCGAAATCATTGTCATCGACGACGGCTCTACCGACGACAGCGCCCGGCGTGTGCAGGCATTTCAGGACCGAAGGCTGCGTTTGATTTCGCAGGGAAACCGGGGTGTCAGCGCCGCTCGCAATCGTGGTATCGCCGAAGCCCAAGAAGACTACATCGCTTTTCTGGACGCGGACGATATCTGGGATCCGGACTTTCTTGAAACGGTCCAAAACCTGATTGTGAATTATCCTCAGGCCGGAATGTTCACCACCGCTTATCGTTATTATGACCCCGAAGGGCATGAATGGCCGATACGCCCGCATGGCCTACCCGCAGACTTCACGGAAGGACTTATTCCGGATTTTTTTAAAACCCTCTATAAGGGCAGCCTACCGTTTACAACAAGTTCCGTTTGTGTGCCCAAAAAGACGCTCGAGGAAATCGGCGGGTTTCCACAGGATCTACAATATACCGAGGACATTTATACATGGTGCAGAATCGTTGTGCACTATCCGGTCGCGCACACCGTTACGACCTGTGTTAAATACTGCAAAAACGCACTTAACAGTGCCTGTCACTCTTTTCTGCTGAAAGAAACGAAACTGCCATTCGGGGAATTCCTGGGGCAAGTCATCAGCCAAGGCACACTTCCATCGGCCTCCATCCGCTATGCCGAAGAATCCATTGCGCGTTACACCTATCTCAACGCCATGCGCTGCCTGCTGGCCGGTGAGCCGGTCCTGGCGCGACGATGGGCGAAGCAGGTCCGTTCGCGCAGGGTCATCATCCATATGAAGACATGGCTCGTAACAATATTGTCATTCTTGCCTTTCGTTGTCGTGCGCCTTTGGGGTAAATTGGTGTGGCAGGTTGACTGGCAGCATCAGACGGGACAAAATAAATGAGAATTCTGATCCTCACCAAACGGCAAACCACCCATCATGACATCCTCGATCAGCGCTTCGGACGCAGCTGGCATTTGCCCAACGAATTAGCCGGCTTGGGGAACACGGTCCATGTCGTTTGCCTCAGCTATCAGACCCGGGCCACCGGCCAGGTCCTGAACTTCGACACGAAAAACGGAGGGAGGCTGGCGTTCCAATCGCTTAATACCGGCGTCCTTCCGCCACTTGGATTCCTGAACTATGTCCAGCGCATCCGATCGGCTATCCAGCAACTTCATCCAGATGTGATCTATGCCATGTCAGACCCCGTTTATGTTATCGTGGGAGATCGGCTTACACGCCCTAAAGCGATCCCATTCTTCTGCGACTTGCAGGATAATTATGAGACCTATGCCTCCGTGCGCCTGCCCGGTGTCCGTCACCTGTTCCACCGGGCCCTGAAAAGGGCTGACGGCGTGACCTGCGTCAGCCAACTTTTATCTGAAAAAATTGCTTCGTTTAACACAAACGCCCTAACCTTGAATAACGGCGTTGACCGGGACATCTTCTCCCACCGTGATCGAATGCAATGCCGCCTGGAGCTGGGCCTCCCGACAAACGCGCGCCTGATCGGATTCGCCGGGACCGTTGATCCCCAACGCGGGACGGACATCCTTTTCAGCGGCCTGCGACGGCTAAAACCGGAATTCCCGGATTTGCAATTGGCCTTGGCGGGCGCCGCTAAAGGTAAAATCCCCCGCCAAAACGACATTCATTATTTGGGACAACTTCCTCATCAAAAAGTCCCGGTCTTTCTCAATGCCCTGGACCTTGCCGTGATCTGCAATAAGAAATCGGAATTTTATGACTACACCTTCCCGATCAAGACCTATGAAATTTTGGCCTGCGGGATCCCGTTCATTGCCAGCCACCACGTGGCTTTACGGCATCTGCTAAAAGATCATCAAGATTGCCTGTTTCAGCCGGATGATCTGGAATCTTTTGTCCGGACGGCCCGGCAACAATTCCGAGAACCGAATCCGCCCCCCATCCCAATCCTGGATTGGAAAGAGCTCGGGGGGCAACTTGAAAATTTTTTAAAAGGTAATGAAAAATAAATATCTTAAACCTTCACGAACTCAACCATCGCAGCCCATTCCATGATTCTTTATATCACCAGAAAATACCCGCCCTCGATCGGCGGCATGCAGAATGTCAATTTCCATCTGGTCACTCATCTTCAAAAAATCACTGATTTAACCCTCATCGCGTGGGGCGGCTCCCAAAAATGGCTTTTGATTATTTTCATGAACTTCTTGGCCAAATCTATCTTTTATCTTTTGAAAGACAAACGCGTGAAGGTTATTTTCCTCGGCGATGCGCTGCTTATACCGCTTGGACTCCTTCTGAAAACCGTCTTCCGCAAACCGCTGATCGTTTGGACCCACGGTCTCGATGTCAACTGGCCGCCGTTTCTCTACCAGGTATTTATGCGGCGATTTCTAAAACATGCCGACCGGGTCATATGCATCAGCCAAAAGACAAAACAACTTTGTTTGGAAAGGGGGGTCCCGGAGCGTTCAATTCGTGTGATTCCCAACGGCGTGATCGTCCATGCTGCCCCGCCCGCGCCGCGACCAATGCATCCGGATATCTTGCCCCCGCCCTTAAGAGGCCGACCGACCATATTATCCGTGGGACGCTTCATCGAGCGCAAGGGATTCCATTTTTTCATCGCCGAAGTTCTTCCCAGGATCGCCGCGAATATCCCTGAAGCCTTGTATCTTCTGGCCGGAGACGGCCCTTACCGTAACAAGATAGAGGCGGCCATCAAAAAAACGGATATGCACGGGCATGTCCACCTAGCCGGAATTGTCGATCAAGCGACCTTAAACCATTTTTATGCCCTGGCCGACATCTTTGTCATGCCCAATCTTTCCGTGCCCGGGGATACGGAGGGATTCGGTATCGTCGCTCTCGAAGCCGGTGCGCGCGGATTATGGGTCGTCGCCTCACGTGCCGATGGCATCACGGATGCCGTTCAAGACGGATATAATGGGATCCTGGTCGATCCCGGTCAAGCCGGACCGATGGCTGATGTGATCACCCGATTTCTGAACGATACGGCCTTGAGGGGAGCCTCGGCTGAGAAGGCGCGCGCTTTTGTTTTGTCCCATTATTCCTGGGAAAAAATCGGGCTCGATTTTTGGGAGATCATTAAAGAATTGGCCCCGCCGGAAGACAAAAAATAAACGGCGTATCACCTGGTAGAAATCGTTGGGGAGAAATACGACAATTTAGAAATAACACATATCATTGGTATAACTCAAGGTCGCATTAATATAAAGAGTGCGGGAAATAACAAAGACGAGCAGGATCACCCAAGCCGTGCGGCCCAGCAGGGAGAGGGAACGGCGGGGGAGACGGGCGAAAAAACGATAACCAGCCAGCCAGGTCCGCGTCCCCAAGATCAACAGCAACGGGACCAGCGGCAGAATGTACCGCGACTGATAACCTCCCCAGGCCGTAAAAAAGATCAGGATCACCAATGACACGAGGCGGATGGGGGCGATCTCTTTTTCCTCGGCGGGGTGAAAGGTGAGCAGAAAAAAGAAGCCCAGGGCATAAACAAGTGAATACTCGATCAGCTGAGAAAAATAAAAATAAGCCGGATATCTATTAAAGAAACCCGCGTGCCATGAAATGATCGGCAAACAATTATAAACGAACCCACAGGCCAAGTTTCCTCGAAGCAAAATTAAAAAAAATAGACCGATAATGACAGGCCAGTATTTCCGGACCCGGGGCGTCACCTGAAGGGCCTGAGGCCATGCCACCTCCCGCGTATTTCTCCGTCGGTAGAGAAACCAATACCCACTCCCTCCGGCAACTAACACCAACGCCATGATCTCTCTGGTCAAGACCTTTGAAAACAGGTCACGCAATTCCGCGTGCCGGCTTAGGGCTTCCAACCCGTAAACCAGATAATTCCAAAAGAGCCAAGGCAATAACAACAATACCGGCACGACAAACAACCCTAAGACAAAACGCTTATTTCGAAAAAGTTCCCGCTGATAAAGAAATGCGTAAATCATAATTCCCATCAGGACCAGGGCCGCCGGATACTTGGTTAAGAGTGCCGTTCCGAGAGCCAAGCCAGCGTATACAAAAAAAATATCGCAGCCGCTTCTGAGGGCGCGGATAAAAAGATATAAAGTCAAAACCATAAAAAAGGCCAGCGTCGTGTCCGGCCATATCTTTTGCGAACACATGATCGTGATGGGGTCGATGTAGACCAAGACCGCGGCCAGCAGTCCAGTGAGGCGGCCCCAAAAAAGGCTGCCGATAAGATAGGTCAGGGGAATTAAAAGAACGCCGAAAAGGACCGGGACAGTGGCGGCGGATACCCGGTGCAAACCGAATAATTTCAAGGCCCCGGCTACAAGGAAAGTGAAAGTGGGGGGGTGCTTAAATAACGGCTGAAAAAAATAATCAGGCACGTATTCCCTGGTTGCCTTCAGCTCATGCCCGAAGGGTATCGTATGATACTCGCGCCAGTCCTGCGAGACCTGTTTGGCCATCCGGCAATAGACAATCTCATCTATGCCCACAAAGATACGTGAGCTTTCCCGAAAGACACCAATCCGGGTCCAAAACCCCATCACGACCAAAGCGGTCAAAAACAAAAAGATAATGAGTCGCTGATGTCGCATCAAGGCGCTGAGGGCAGTAGGCATTGCGATTTCAGTACAGGTTACAAATGGCGGTCAACCTTACCATGCAGCTCACGGTACTCCATATTCATCTTTGCAGGCGGGCGGCCGAAACAGACGCCAAGGCCCTCGTGGAACCCGACCACATCCAGATCGACATATCGCTGTTCGATGGCCTCCTTGGTCGGCATATATTTGATGGTTCGGCCATCCACACCGGCGATCGTGACCCCAATGATACCTTGTGTTAAAAGAATCACCGCCGCGGCCCCGGCCTCAATGCCGAAATTGACATCATAGGGCGAAGAATGGCCGCTGCGCACCAAATGGCCCGGTACCACCGAGCGGACCTCGGGGATCTCATAAACACCCTTCACGAACATCTTTTCGCGTTGCATCAAAACGGCAATCTCGGAATCGGCCTTAAGCCGCTTGGTCAATTCCTGACAAACGTATTTGCCCGCCCCGGCCAACCGTTTATGACCGAAGGCATCGACCCCCGCGGACTCATCGACGATCTCGACCCCGCTGGCATCTTTAAGCCCCTCCGCCACCACAATCAAATAAGTCCCGGCCTTGACGTCGCTTTTATGGATCCGGTCAAAATAACGCGCCTTCATATGCTCGTAAAGGATATTGAAGTCGACCGGGATCTCCGGGATCAGGACCGCATCGGCCTCAGCCGCAATACCTCCGCGAAAGGCGGTGTGCCCGGCATAACGGCCAAAGACCTCCAACACGATAATCCGGTTATGCGTCCGACCGGTGGTCTTGATATCCTCGGCGAACTGGGCGATCCGGCTGATGGTCGAGTCCCCGCCGACCGAATAGGTCTGGAGGTCCAGATCCATGGTCTTGGGAGCGTGGACGCACTGGATCCCGTGCTGGGTCAGATCGACCATGACGCTGCCGGTATCATCCCCGCCGCTGATGACCAGACCGTCGAGGTCGAATTTCTTAAGGCCGTCTTTGATGCGATCATATTTCTTTTCGTCGTCGATTTTCTTGATTTTGACGCGGGAATGACCGGCCTCGGACCCGGCCAGGTTGGCGTCTATCAGATCCAGGCGGTCCGAGGTCAACTCGGTCAGGTCATCAAAATCCTGGAGGTTGTAAAGCCCCGCATAACCATTCGGGATCATAAAGACCTTGATCCCTTTGGTCAGCCCCATCAAGGCCGCGCCTTTAACCACCGCATTGAGTCCGCCGCAGTCACCGCCGCTGGTAATGACACCGATCTTTTTCATTGTTTTTCCTTCCTCGTTAATAGGCATGGCAAAATAATTCAAGCTCAACCCCAAGCTGCATCCCTAAGGCTTAAGGGGCCCTGTAAACATGCTTATCATAATAAATATTTGTCCGCATGGAAAGATTTTTTTACAGATTCATAAGTCCATCGTCCTTAAAACGAGCAGAATGTCATCAAGGCCAAAAATGCTTTATAAAATCTTTTCAGAATCTATATAATTAGTCGATCCTGAAATACTACTTAAACA
>CAZBSU010000069.1:0-8969 GCA_964494745.1 uncultured Planctomycetales bacterium
TCCACGATCTTCATGACCGCCGAACGGGTCAGGGTCTCGATGACCACCTTATCGCCCTTGACCTTACGGACTTTCGTCAGCATCGTCTGGGCGTCGTCGTCGGGATCAATATCGAACTTTTCTTTAACCACTTCGGCAAACGAGCGTCTTTGCCAGGGCGGCGTAAAATCGATGGGGCGGCCTTGATAATCGACGACATAGGTTCCGGTCAAGTCCTTGACCAGAGAACTGACCATGTCCTCGGTCAGTTTCATCATGCCCTCACAATCCGAATAGGCCTGATAGACCTCCAACATCGTGAATTCGGGATTATGGCGGGGGGAAATACCCTCATTGCGAAAACTGCGGTTTAATTCATAAACCCGTTCGAAACCGCCCACCAATAACCGTTTGAGGTATAATTCCGGAGCGATCCGCAAAAAAACATCCATATCATAAGTATTGTGTTTGGTCTTGAACGGACGTCCGCGGGCACCGCCGGCCTGCGGTTGGAGCATGGGGGTCTCAACTTCCAGAAAACGGCGCTGGTTCAGATAATCCCGGATATAAGCTATGATCCGCGACCGTTTGATAAAAACCCCCCGGACCTGAGGGTTGGCGATCAAGTCCAGATACCGCTGGCGGTATCGCAATTCCACATCTTTGAGGCCGTGCCATTTCTCGGGCAGAGATAAAAGCGATTTGGACAAGACCGTCAGGCTGCGGACGCGGACACTCTTTTCCTGAGTCCTGGTCTTAAAGAGTTCCCCCTGCACACCGACAATATCCCCGATATCAAGCTGCTGAAGAACCGCCCAATCCTTATCATCCAGATTATCCGCCTTGAGGAACAACTGGATCTTGACGTCCTGATCCCGCAAATCCATAAAATACACTTTCCCGTGTTTCCGGTTGGCCATGATGCGTCCGGCCAGTGTAACCTGCTGCCCTTCTTCAAAGTTGGCCAGTGTTTCCTGAATCGTATGGGAACAGTCAAAGGCTCGGCCATAAGGGGAGTAACCCTGAGCGGCTAAATCATTCAATTTCCCTACCCTTATTTGGCGGATCTCTTCAATATCCATCACATTATCCTTCTAATATTTATATTAAAATTGAATCTGATTATATATAAAATAGAGACCCCTGTCAATAAACCCCTGCTGAGCCAGGACATGTTTCTTTGGAGACACAAAAAACGGGGACATTGCGGAAAAAAATATCAAGACGGTTCAAACGGAAGGGGTATCGGACAATCCGATCAGGAATCGTAAACACTTGGCGTGGAAACAATGGTAATCTTGGCCTTATTGGCCAAGTCGACACATTTTTCTTCATGGATCACGAGGGTCTTGCCGGCCTCTATGCCCAGGCATCCGGCCTTGACACGACGCATGGTCTGAATGGTCCGGGGCCCGATAACCGGGACATCAAAACGAAAATCTTGGCGTGGTTTGCTCATCTTAACGACAACAGCGTCGCTGTGGACGATACGGCCGCCACGGATGATACAACGATCCGTGCCCTCCATGGCCTCAATGGCCACCACGGCCTTGTCTTTGACCACCACCGTTTGACCGACATCCAGCCCGCCCATCACCTTGGCCATCTTTTGCCCGAAGTCGATATCCGCCAATTCGGATTCGGACGGGCCCCTTTTCGTTAAGGTCCCGGGCCGGGCCAAATAATCCTGGAAAAGGAGGGTTGAATCCAAAAGCTCCATGCCGTTAATCTTCAGCTTATCGGCCACGGCAGAAAAGATCGTATCGGCCTTGCGGTTTTGAAGGGCCAAAAACAGATCCCGGAATTCCTCATCCATCCGGACGTCCCGGTCGAACAGCCTGTGGGGGCTGACCTGACCGGCCATGACCACATCCCGGATACCGTTTTGCCGGAAATATTGAAACAGCTTTTTCAATTCACCCACACGGAACCAGGCCAGCCGATGAACCATCAAACGCAAAAAAGGCGATGTGTCGCCGCAAATCGCCGCCGCAACAACCTGTTTCTTCTGCCGGCGGGCGGCTGCGGCAAAAAGGAAGGGCAATTTTCCATTTCCGGCGATAAGTCCGATCTGGGATAGATTGGCCATAACTCATAACCAAAGCGGATCTTCAGCTGCAAAGGCCCCGCTGACTGGTTTGACAGAAAGAAAGCAACCTTTGAATTTCTGGAATGGATTTGATTTCCTGCTCGACCTTGGCCATGGCGTTCCGCTTGGTAAGACCGGAATGAAAAAGGATCTTGAACGCCCGGCGCAATTCCCGGATAACGTCCGACGGCATCTTGGCGCGTTTCAGGCCAACCGAATTGATATTATACACCTTGGCCGGATGGCCATCACACATGGAGAAAGGCGGGATGTCCTGAACGACCTTGGAACATCCGCCCACGATCGACATGAAGCCCAGGCGGACAAATTGATGAACGGCGGTTAACCCTCCGATGATCGCGTGGTCCTCCAGCGTAACATGACCTCCCAGCGTTCCGGCATTGGCCATCACGCAATGATCGCCGATCTGGCAATCGTGGGCGACATGCGAATAGGCCATGAATAAATTGTCATCCCCGATCCGCGTGCATCCCCCGCCATCCTTGGTCCCGGGGTTGATCGTGACGTATTCGCGGATAATGTTATCCTGCCCCATCTCTAACGAGACCTCATCATCGGCAGAATATTTCTTGTCCTGGGGCGGGCTGCCGACAACCGCACCGTTGAAAATCCTCGTCCGTGGCCCGACGGTGGTCCTCCCCTCCACGGAGCAATAAGACCCGATAACGACACCTTCCGTAAGGGTCACGTTCGGGCCAATCGAGGAATAGGCCCCGACCGCGACCCCCGCGGCCAAGCGGGCGTTGGGATGTACTAATGCTGTTTTATGTATCTCCATAAATGATCCTGTCCGTATCCTGGTCTTTCATCCTAAGAGAGAAAGGCGGCATCCACATAAGAAAAAGCGATCTCGGCCTCGGTATACACCTGGCCGTTGACCTTGGCCTGTCCGTAAAGATGTGCCGTCCGGGCCCGATCGCGGATCATGGTCACTTCCAAAACCAACTGGTCTCCGGGTTGCACTAATTTCCTGAATTTGACTTTATCGGCCGCCATAAAAAGGGCGATCTTGCCCTGATGCTGCTCACTGGTCATGACCAGGACCCCGCCGACCTGGGCCAACGCCTCGACGATCAGAACCCCGGGCATGACCGGGCGCATCGGGAAATGACCGTTAAAAAATTCTTCATTGATAGTGATATTCTTTATGCCGACGGCTCGTTTGTCCTTTTCGATCTCAACGACGCGGTCAACCAACAGAAACGGATAGCGATGCGGCAGGATCCGCATAATCTGTTGAATGTCAGATTCCTTCTTTCCTTCCCAGGGAGACGGCGAAAAGGTGGAGCGACGTTCGTAAAACTGTTTTTGTTTTAAGATCTGCTTCAGCAACTCGATATTGAGCTGATGCCCGCTGCGGACAGCAAAGACGTGTCCGCGCAGAGGTTGGCCGAGGCAATACAGGTCTCCGATAAAGTCCAAAATCTTATGCCGGGCGAGTTCATCGGGAATCCGCATCTCATTGCGGATGATCCCTTCCTGCCCGACCACCAGGGTGTTATCGTAATTAGCGCCCTTGCCCAGTCCGTTGGCCTGCAACACCCGTGCCTCCTCTTCCAGACAGAAGGTCCGGCATGGGGCGATCTCGTTCACAAAATTTTCCCGATTGACGGTAACATTAACAAACTGAGAACGCAAAGAGGGATGATCGTAGGATAGGGCATAGGAAATTTTAAATTCCGGATCGGGGACGATCATGATCGAGGCGCCGTTTTGCGAAACGCTGATCGGCTCCTTGATATCGATCGTTTGTCTGGGTGACGATTGCTCTTCGATGCCCACCTTCTCGATGGCCTGATAATAATCATAAGCGCTACCGTCTAATCCGGGCAATTCGTTCCCGTTCAATTCCACCATCAGATTATCGATACCCAAACCGCATAACACGCTCATCAGGTGTTCCACCGTATGAATCATGAACGAACCATCCCCCAGAGACGTGCAGCGGGGAATCTCGGTACTCATGATAATATTCTCGAAACAGGCCTTTATCGTAGGCTTTCCGGGCAAGTCATCCCGCATAAAGACAATCCCGGTGTTCTGGGGGGCAGGACGCAAATGAACCCGAATATCATGGCCGGTATGCAGACCCCGGCCTTCTAATGTGATATCCTTCTTGATGGTCTTCTGTTTTTCCATATAAATAAACTCTCGTTCGTTAAAGGCTGGGGGCATACGATCAACCAGGGAGAGAATTACTTCTCCGCTTCCAGCTTCTTTTCAAGCTCGCCGACTCTCTTTTTGAGATCAGCAATCATCCGAATCGTCTGCGGCAAGCGCTGGACATGGGCATTGACGCGTTTGGCATGCATGTGCGGTTTGGCCGGAAAACCCCATACCGTTGTATGCGGGGGGATAGAATTGGAAACGCCGGCCTGGGCCGCGACCACCGCCCCTTGACCGATCGTGATATGGCCTGATAAACCGGCCTGCCCGGCTAGGATCACGTCATCTTCCAGAATCGTACTGCCGGAAATGCCAACCTGAGCTACGATAATACAATTTTTACCGATACGCACATTGTGAGCGATCTGGACGAGATTATCGATCTTGGTACCTGCCCCGATGACGGTCTTGTCGAAACGCGCCCGATCAATCGTGACATTGGCCCCAATCTCAACATTGTCTTCGATCACCACCGTGCCGATCTGCGGAATCTTCATGTGCTTGTCGGCCACGCGGACAAACCCGAAACCATCTGAACCGATCACCGTCCCGCTATGAACAATCACATGTTGCCCGATCGAGATATTTTCACGGATTGTTACCTGAGGATAAATCAGACAGTCTGGACCGATCATCGTCTTGGGGCCGACATAACAATGACTGCAAATCGTCGTCCGGGCACCTATCCGCACCCCATCACTGATAACGGAATACGGCCCGATGCGGACATCCGCCCCCAGATTCACATCCTGGCCGATCAGGGCCGTGGGGTGAATGCCTTCGATCCTGGACCGCGGATCATCGGTTTGAGACGAGACGACCCGGGCAAAAGCCAATGACGGATTCTCGACCCGGATCGTTGGAGGCTGGTCCACACGAAGGTCCCTCGGGACAATGACCGCCGCGGCCTGTGTCTTTTTAATCATCGGGAAATATTTCGGATTCGCGACAAAGGTCAAATCCCCTTTTTGCGCTTCCTCGATCCCTGAAAATCCGGATATGACCACATCGGCGTCGCCCAGGACTTCACCGTCGACGATTTCGGCAATCTCGCCAAGAGTCTTTGCCATGCATCCTCACCTCATAGACAGCCGCGACGACAGTGCGGATGCCTGAAAATATGTTATTACTGCTTGTTGTAATTCTGATTAAGAATCGCAAGGACCTCCTCGGTAACATCAAGGCCCTCTCCTTCATAAATCAAAACCCGGTTGTTCAGGATGACCTGATATCCCTGTTTCTGGGCGAAGTCTGCCACGACCTTCTCAATATCAAGAAGGATCTCACGGATGCGCTCATCCTGGATCTTTCTCAGGTCGATCTGGCTTCGATCATCAAAGTTTTTCAAATCCTCCGCCATTGATGCAAGTTCCTGCTCGGCCTTGGCCTTTTCTTCATCTTTGAGAAGGGCCAATTTGCCCTGAAGCTCTTTCATCTTGTCGATGCGCGCCTCCCGCTCCTCCTGATAGGCCTGACTTTGCCCCTGCAGTTCGGCGTCGTATTCCTTGGTCTTCTCATAATTATCAAAGGCCTTGCTTAAATCCAACGTCCCGATCTTGACCGCCTTTTGCGCGCCCGCGGGCATGGCGAAAATAAGAAAGAAAAACAAAACGATCCCGAGTATCCCGTACTTACGCATCCCAACCTCCTTCTTTTTTGTGTTCATTCGTTAAAAGACTTTCTTCGCTGACCATGGCAAGGACACCATGGGGCAGCCAGGGCTTAAAAACCGCGGCTTACGCTGAAATAAAATTTGCCTGAACGCTCTTCTTCTCCGGGCTCGTCACTCAGCGGATAACCATAATCGAGATTGACCGGCCCGATCGGTGTCTTGATCCGCAACCCCATCCCGGTACCGAAAACATAATCCCCGGAACCGAAGTCCTCGATCTTTTCCCAGACATTTCCTCCGTCGACAAAAAGCGCCAATTTGATATAATCAATCAGGGGGATCGTGTATTCGATGTTTCCCACCAAGAGCCCTTCCCCGCCGATAGGATCATCGGTAATGGTATCCAACGGCCCCACGCGCCGTTCGTCATAGCCTCGGATCGTGCGCGAGCCGCCGGCATAAAAACGCTCGAAAATCGGCACCTTGCTGGAATCTCCGTAGGCATCGGTGACGCCGCCCCGCAAACGGAATTCCAAAACCGAGTCGAATTTCAAAGGGACATAATATCCCGCCCGGGCCAAAAATCTCCAGAAATCCTTGTCACCGCCGAGTATCCCCCCGGCGCCGTCAGCGGTCCCGCTCAGGGTGTATCCCTTCCTGGGATTGAAGACATTATCCCGGGTGTCCCGCGTCAGGGTAAGCGAAAGGCTGCTGACCGTATTCTCGCCTTCTTCGGCCAACAGATCGGCCATGACATCCTCATCGAAATTATCTATCGTGACTTCTTCCTGGCGATACGAGACCATCCCGGAGAGATAATCCGAGAACTGTTTCCCGAAGCGCACATTACCGCCAATCCTTTTTTCGTCATAGCTCTGACCGACATCCCGTTCCCTATCTGTCTCGGTCTGATACGCATCAAACCCGGCCGAAATCGGATAATCGAAAAGCCACGGCTCGGTAAAACTCAATTTCATGTTATTGCGCGTGCTGCCCGTCTCGGCACGCAACGACAGGTGCTGTCCGCCTCCGGTAAATGTCGGCCAGTTCGTAAAATCAAAATTGCGCTGCTCGATCTCGACAAACCCGACCAATTGATCGACGGTGCTATAGCCGCCCCCGAAACTAAACGACCCGGTCTTGGCCTCCTGGATCTGGACCACAAGGTCCTTTTTGTTGGGCAGGCCGGTATCTTCGATATCATAAGCGACATCCTCGAAATAGCCGAGATTGCGCAATCGTTCCTTGCTCCGGCGCAGCTTGTCGCCGTCGAAGCGTTCGCCCGGGTAAATGCGCAGTTCCCTGCGGATAACGATATCCCGGGTCCTGTCGTTTCCCTGGATCTTGACCCGGTTGACGTAGGCGACCTCGCCTTCCCGGATGTCGAGTCGGATATTGACCTCGCCGGTCTGATCATCCAAGGCGGCCGATTCCTGGACCTGGGCGAAGATGTATCCCTTGTCAAAATACAGACCCCGAATGGCTGCGATGTCCAGGCTCAGGCGCTCCCGGCTGAAAACGCTGCCGCTTGCTATCTCCTGCATGGCCCCGAGGATCCTGGCTTCTGAAAAAACATCATTGCCCGCGATCGTGATGGTGTTGACATAATACCTCCGGCCTTCATCAATTTTTATGAGGGCATCCACCCGGCCGCGATCGTAATCTTCATATTCATACGTGGCCTGCGCATCGATAAACCCCTCCTTCTCGTAAAAAGACTCAATGCGTTCCATGTCCGTTTCGAATTCTTCTTCCTTGAGATATCCGGGATTAAACAGCCAGGCCGAACGGGTCTTGATGACCTTCAGGATACGATTGCGCGAGAAGGACTCATTCCCTTGGATCTCGATCCGGCGCACCTTGACGCGATGCCCTTCATGGACATCAAAATGGACCTCGGCCTTATTGGTCAGAGGATCAATCGTGGTGTCCGCCTCAATCTTGACAAATGTAAATCCCTTCTTCTCATAGAACTCCTCAATCGTTTTAATATCGTCATTCAAAACTTTTTTATCGAGAAATTGTCCTTCCTTCAGGGTCATCTTGCTCAGCAGTGTCCTGGAATTGGTATGACGAAGACGGGAAAAACTGATTTCATCAATAATGGACTTCTCTTCAACATAGAAGATGACCTTAAAACCCTCCTCGTATTCTTCGCGATCCACCCGGACATCGGAAAAATAACCGGTATTGTAAAGCCTTTTCAGATCATCACTTATAACGTTCTGCAAATAAGGAGCGCCGACCCGGGTCTTGATCTTGGGCAACAGCGAAGATACGCTGATCGTCTTGTTCCCCTCGATCTCAACGGCCTTGACGATCCGCCTGACAGAAGGGTCTTCTTGCGGCTGGGGGGCAGGATCGATCTTCCCGACGGCATTGAACGGAAGATCAAAGGTCATCTCCTCCATATCGTCAGCAGGAAGTTTTAAAGTATTTGTCGTGCCTACGGTTTGAGCCCAGGAAGAAGGCTGGGAAAGGAGAAAAAAACAAATCAGAATGGCTGAAAAAATATGCATTGAATAATTATAAGGGCAGAAAAATCTAGTGTCAATCGACATGTGCTAGATTTTCAAACCGCATATACTCCTTTTGGAACTGAAGTTTAATCGACCCGACCGGACCATTACGCTGTTTGGCAATATTCAGTTCGGCAATGCCCTGATTCTCCTGGGTCGGGTTGTAATACTCCTCCCGCATCAAAAGCCCCACCAAATCCGCGTCCTGTTCGATGGCCCCGGACTCGCGCAGATCGGATAGCTGGGGCCGGTGATCCTGACGGCTCTCCACCGCCCGCGACAGCTGGCTGAGGGCGATCAGCGGCACGCTTAGTTCGCGGGCCAGGGCTTTCAAAGAGCGCGATATCTCGGAAATTTCCTGCTGCCGGCTGTCGGTCCGAATGCTGCTGCGCATCAGCTGCAGATAATCCACAACGATGAGCTCGACTCCCTGGTGGGCCTTAAGCCGCCGGGCCTTGGTACGCAACTCCAGGGCCGAGATGGCCGGGGTATCATCGATAAAGATTTTTGAAGAGGATAAGCGCCCGGCCGCCGACGTTAACTTCGGCCAGTCCGATGGCGCCAAAAAACCCGAACGGACCTT